>JAICTW010000012.1 GCA_025936195.1 Flavisolibacter sp. | reverse complement strand
TTCCGTGATTAGGTGCAGTAGCCACTACATTTATTGCAGGTGTGGAAGCAGTGAAGAAAGGTCTGGCACAACCAGTAGGTTCATTAACGCAAATGGGAAGCATTCGCCTGGGTAAAAGAACAGAGAACCGCTATCCGAAAGTAAAAGATTTTGTTCCGCTGGCGGACCTGAATGATATTGTATTTGGCGGTTGGGATCTATACAACGATAATGTTTTTGAAGCAGCAACGAAAGCAAAAGTTTTGGAACCGATGTTATTGCATGCTGTTCGTCCTGAGCTTGAAAAGATAAAACCGATGAAAGCGGTTTTTGATAAAACTTATATTTCCAATTTGGATGGCGACAATATAAAACAGGCTTCTACCAAAGCAAAATTGGCAAAGGCTGTAATGGATGATATTGAAAACTTTAAAGAAGCCAACGATTGCTCACGCATTGTTGTTGTTTGGTGTGGTTCCACTGAAAAATATTTGCAGGCTTCGGAAGTGCATGAAACCATTGAAAATTTTGAAGAAGGTTTATACAATAATGATCCCGCCATTTCTCCTTCTATGATCTATGCGTATGCAGCCATTAAACTGGGAATACCATTCATGAACGGAGCACCTAATTTAACCTGCGATATCCCTGCATTGATAGAACTGGCAAAACAAACAGGCACACCGATTGGCGGAAAGGATTTCAAAACGGGCCAAACCTTGATGAAGACCATTATTGCACCCGGACTGGCAGCAAGAGCATTAGGTATTCGCGGATGGTTCTCTTCAAATATTTTGGGCAACCGCGATGGCTATGTGTTAGACCATCCTGATAATTTTAAAACAAAAGAAGTTTCAAAGCTTAGTGTTTTGGAAAATATTTTACAACCGGAGAATAATCCCGATCTGTATGGAGAGCTTTATCATAAAGTGAGAATTAATTATTACCCTCCGCATGGCGATAACAAAGAAAGCTGGGATAATATTGACATCTTTGGCTGGCTGGGTTATCAAATGCAGATCAAAATAAATTTCCTTTGCCGCGATTCAATTTTGGCAGCACCAATTGTTTTGGACCTTGCGTTGTTTGCCGACCTTGCCAAAAGAGCTGGCATGAGCGGAATACAGGAATGGTTATCATTTTATTTTAAATCGCCGCAAACGGCGCCGGGACTGCGCCCTGAGCATGACATCTTCAAACAATTAATCAAATTGCAAAACACCTTACGGCATTTGATGGGCGAAGACCTGATCACGCATTTAGGATTGGATTATTACCAGGAGCTTGTGGAAGCCTTGTAAATGATCATGTATAAACAGTTAATATTGCAGAATGTCTCAGTGTAGAGTTCTGCAATTTTTTTTGCAAATTATGAACGTTTGTTTGTTGTCAACTACTCTATAGTAAATAAGTTTAGCTCAGGTATTCGTTTACCAATACAGCCTTATTAAAAAGTTGAGTGCAAAAACCAAAACGATCATCGTCAATAACGGAAGAATTATTTGCTTAAAAGGCCTGTGCTCTTTTCTTTGAACATAAGTCCAATATAAAATATAGAGAAGTGGCAACAAATAAGTCATCCGTCCATGTTTGTTTAATAAGTGAACGCAACTTTATCCAACCGCAAATTACTCAATGTTGTATCCTCTTGTGTGAATCGAGAAAGTTTTTACTCAATTCATCATACTCCTTCAAAAATTCATTTGATTTTCCCTGTCTGTCAAACACGGCTTCCCATGTATTGAGCGGCTCCCAAATAGCCGAACCTTTTCCATGTCCGCCATACACATCGAAGGCTAATTCATTCACTTCTTTTTTCAGTTGGGAATATTCCACAACAATTACATCCTTGTTGTAATGTCTTGCCAGATCATTGAGGTTGTAGCGTAAATCTTCCAATGTATTATGCCATCTTGGATAATAGGAAAGTCCGATCACATCAAAAGGCACTCCACGCATGATCATATTATCCAGAAAAAATCTTGCTTCATCATTTTGTCCTCCCAATGCAATGTGAAGCATAATGGTGATGGAAGGATCAACCGCTTTCACACCTTGTATGCCTGCATATATCAATTGCGCAAGACTGTCCAAATTATTGATGTGTCCTTCGGGCCAGATCATTCCATGATTAATTTCATTTCCTATTTGCACCATATCAGGCGTGGCACCAGCATTTTTCAAAGCTTGTATCACCTGCTTACTGTATGTAAAAACCGTCTGACGCAATTGATCAAAGCCCTGCCCTTCCCATGCTTTGGGTTTGAATTGTTTTTGAGGATCGGCCCAGGTATCGCTGTAATGAAAATCCAAAAGAAATTTCATTCCGGCCGCTTTTACTCTCTTTGCCATGGCAATGGTATGATTCAAATCGCAGAAGCCTTTTTTTGGTGAATAGCCGCTATCGCTTTCCGGATTCACAAATAAGCGAAGGCGGATATAATTTAAACCATGATCTTTTAAAATCTGAAGAGCATCTTTTTCAACGCCGTTATCGGAGAACTTCATTCCGCGATCTTCCAATTGCGGAAGAAAAGAAATATCAGCGCCAAGCATTTTATCTACAGGACGTTTGGCATTGACAATATCTATTGATGGCGCTCCTTTGACTAATGTTACTTTATGCGGAGTGGTTGTTGGTTGAATAGAATGAATATCTGTAGCAGCACTGTACAACTTCTCTGCTTTTGCTTCAAAATGGATCATTGAAATGTTAGTTCCTGATTGCACAATCACCTGGCAATGTCCGTTGAATAAATGCCGTTGTGCAACCGTATCAAAATACTTATCCTGCTCATGACTGCTTGGATCGCCATTACCAACGCCAATAATTTTTGCATCACCTGTTAGTGTAAAACGAATGAGATTATCAGCATCAGGAACTTCTCTGTTTTGTTTATCAATGACACTAATGTTGAGCACGACAGCATCTTTTCCATCAGCGATCATTGTAGTTTTTGATGGAGAAACAACAATGGTGTTCGGTTCGTCTGTTGTTTCCACTTTTGCTGTTAATTTCTTTCCATTTCGATAACCGATGGCTTCCAATATTCCGGGTTCATAATTCACACTCCATTGCAGATGCCTGTTTCGTGGCATCTCTTTTTTCCCCAACGTTTTTCCATTCAAAAACAATTCAACATTGTCTGCATTGCTGTTCACCCAAACATCAATGGGCTCGCCTTCTTTTCCTTTCCAATTCCAGTGTGGTGAAATATGCAAAACATCTTTATCACTCCACCAACTTTGATAGTAATAGAAAATATTTTTCGGGAACCCACATACATCCATAACACCAAAATGCGAATTGATATTGGGCCATTGATATGGAGTCGGCTCACCACGATAATCAAAACCTGTCCACACAAAACCGCCTAACCAATAATCATTCGGCGCAGCGAGTGTCCACCATGTTTCGGCTGTACTTGCCCACCATGGAGCAGTAATATCCTGATCAGGAACATAGGCATTGATGGTGTCTTTTGTATAAATACCTCTTGTGGTAACCGTACTTCCCATCTCTGTTCCGATAATGGGCTGATTGGGATGATCGCGATGATAATCGGCAACAGCAAACTGGCGGTAATTAAATCCACGCACCGGGATCACCTCATTGATGCCATGAAAAACATTAGCCACATCTGCAGCGTACGTACTGATTCGTGTCGGGTCCAATTCTTTTTGAACGGCAAGCATGGACTGTGCAATGCGGCGGCCAACAGGTTGCGTTTGCACCCAGCCTTCTTCATTACCGATTGACCAAAGAAAAACACAGGTGCGACTTCTGTCGCGAAGAAGCAAACGTTTAAATTGATCCATGTATTCCGGACTGCTGTTCAACAATCTGGTTTCATCTAAAACCAACATGCCTAAACTATCACAGGCATCCAGCAATTCAGGTGTTGGTGGGTTGTGCGAAGTACGAATTGCATTGCAACCAAGATCTTTCAACAAACGAACACGATAGTATTGCAGATAATCAGGCAAAGCTGATCCTACTCCTGCATGGTCCTGGTGATTGTTGGTACCCTTGATTTTTACATGATTGCCGTTAAGAAAAACACCGTCTGCTTTTATTTCTATGGTGCGAATACCAAAGCGCTGGCTGTTACTGTCAATTGTTCTTCCATTTTGTTTTACAATTGAAATAATGCGGTATAAATAAGGATCGTCCAACGACCAGCGATGCGGAGCCGTGACAATAAGATTTTGTTTTGTTGTTATTGTTTCATTTGTTTTCAATGAAAATGTTGCTGCATTCGATTGTGCAATTTTTTTTCCGTCATGATCAATAATATAGGTAAGAACAGAACCTTTTGCAGCAGAAAGGTTCTGATTTTCTATAGAAGTTTCAACCGTTACTGTTGCTTTATTCCCCGTAACAGTTGAATGTGGAAAGACGCCGTCTCTTGCAATATGCAGGTTATTGTATTCATTCAACCATACATGGCGATAAATACCTGCGCCTTCGTAAAACCAGCCTTCGTATTGAGTGGCATCCACCCTTACCACCAGAATATTTTCCTTGTCATAATTGAGATAATCTGTCACATCATAAGCCACACCGATGTAACCGCTCTTATTATTGCCGAGATAAAATCCATTCAGCCAGAATTGTGCATCGCGGAACACACCATCAAACTGTATTTGAAAACGCTGCCCCGAATCTTTTCTGGAAACCATAAAATGTTTTCTGTACCAGCCAATACTTGTTTCAGGAAACAAACCGCCAACGGGTTTATATCCATGTGCCATCACATCAAAATTGTTGACATTCACAAAAGGCAATTCCACAGCCCAATCGTGAGGAAGATTCAATTTTCTCCAGGCACTGTCATTGTACTTTGGATCAATAGCCGTTCCAACCGCTTCACCGGTTTTTTTGAAGATAACACGGGTGCTGTAATTAAAATCCTTTGATGGATCGCTGGCATCACCAAAATGGAATTTCCAGCCAGCATCTATATTTATTTTTTTACGCGGAGCTGTTTGCGAATAAGAAAAAGAATAAACAAGAAACAGAATGAGGAGAAAAGAAATGCGACGAACTAACATTGTGCAGTTTTAAATGTGATGGAAGAACAATTCAGGCTATGATTTAAATGAAAATAATTTTCACACAGGGAAAGATTTATCTAAAGGCATTCAGTGCTGCCGTTGGCTTTCCACTATTATCAAAAGCGCCAAGTGTATAGCCCTGCCAATTATTATACGCTTCCGGTTCCCAATACAAAACACCTAATCCTCTTTGATTTGGAACCGATTTTACTTTAGCAATTAAGTCTGTGAGAAAAGAGTTGCATGCTGTGGGCTGGTCCCAACTCATGCCTACTTCAACAATCATCACATTTTTATTATAGCGTGCCACCATATCATTCATATTGGCAAGACATTGATTATTGAATGTTTGCCAGTTAGATGGTGAAGGATACAAAGACATTCCGATAATATCCCATTGTGCACCATTATTTTTTAATCCGTCAAAGATCCAGCGAAACAAATTATTGTCCCATCCATTTGAAATATGAACAATGACTTTTATAGAACTGTCCACAGCTTTCACTGCATTATATCCTGCATTGACTAATTGCGCAAAATTGCTCATGTTGACCGAAGCTTTTCCATCCGGCCATAACATACCATCGTTGGTTTCATTACCAACCTGCACCCATGTTGGAGTAACTCCACTTGATTTTAATGTATTCAATACAGAAGTGGTATGAGAAGCCACTGCCTGCTTTAATGCTGTAAGATCCATTGAAGCCCATGCAGCAGGTTTGGTTTGTTTGCCCGGATCAGCCCAGGAATCGCCGTAATGAAAATCAATCATGATCTTCATGCCCAGGTTTTTTGCACGAATAGCTTTGGCTACAACATCATTGGTATTGTTCCATCCATCTGTTGGGTTGACCCAAACTCTTAAACGAACCGTATTCATTCCAAGGTCTTTCAATATTTGCATACAATCCTGCTCCACACCAGCACTGTTGTAAAACTTTCTTCCTGCTGCTTCCATTTGCGTCAGCCAGCTTATATCAGCGCCTTTGACAAATTGAGTGCTATCCGGACGAGTTGGATGGTTTCCGTCATTTGCTTTGGAAGGTTTTTTGCAAGCAAGTAAAAACAGAGCAGTGAAAACAATGGCGAAGTAATTCATTCGACCACCTGTAGCAAGAAAGATCGTTCTGTTGATGAATATTTTAAAACTAAGCAAGATATCAGTTTTATAACTGTGATGTAATGATGATTGGCCCGGAAGACAGCGTTCCCTTTTCAAATATTGATGCACTTCCGGCGACAATTTAGTCAACTCGTTGTAGGTGTTGTTTAATGCAGAGAGAACAAAAACCGCAATAGTATATTTTTGAAAATTTTGCTGATGCTGAAGGTTCTTATCAAAGGTCAGTAAAGCGTGGAAGCCGTTCTCTATCATCAGTTGCAGCAATGGTCCATTCTTTACACCATTCCAGCCTTTATCCTTAACAGTATAAATCTCATGATCTGCAAAGTCAATCTTTAGTCTCTTAGGTAAGTTCTCGTCAAGCAACAATTTCATAAAGCTTTGCCACGTTTTTTGAAGTCATAAGCTTATTAGCTATTTCAAGTGCTGCCACAACCTGTCCTTTTGAAACAGTAGGAAAGTCTTCGAGAAATTCTTCAAGAGAAATACCCGCTTCCAAATGATCAAAAAGAGTTTCGATGGGAACACGTGTTCCTCTGAATACTGGTTGCCCGCCTAAAACTTCCGGATCAGTAGCTATGATATCTTTTAGTTCCATATCCTAAAAATACAAAATCCTGTTTCAACAAAAAGGTGGCAACTATTGCTGCCACCATAAGATAGTCAGATCAAAATGACCTCTAAAAAGTTTTGCTTTTTACTTCATTAATGTTCACCTGCGGAACAAGTGCCTTATGATCTTTTTCCACAATTATATCTTTCGGCAAAGTAAAGGATTGAGATGATTTCATGTCTTCAGAAGAAGCGGCTACACTTAATTTATACTGTCCCGCTGCAGCAATCCAGGCAGAACTTTGAGGATTGTAAGAAGCAAGATCAGATGGTGTGAGCGTGAAAGAAATGGTTTGCGATTGGCCGGGTTGCAACAAATTTGTTTTGGCAAACGCTTTCAATTCCATTGCTGGCTGATCCAATTCTTTTTCCGGTGCAGAAAGATACAATTGCACTACTTCCTTGCCTGCTACTTTGCCGTTATTGGTAATGGTTACAGTTGCCGTTAATTTGTTATTGAACGTGTTTGAATTGATCTTCAGATTGCCGTATGAAAATGTGGTATAAGAAAGACCATAACCAAATTCATACGCCGGCTTTACGTGGAATGTTGTGTAATAACGATAGCCCACATAAATACCTTCCTCGTATGTTACTTCAGCAGGAATTTGTTTTCTTCCAAAATTTCCCGCCGTCGCTTTTTCCGGAAATTCTTTTCCCGGAAAACTTTTAGCTGATGGCACATCACTGTACTTCGCTGGAAAGGTGGTTGCCAGTTTACCTGAAGGGTTTACTTTTCCGCTGATCACATCAGCCATGGCATTGCCGCCTTCCAGTCCGGGTTGCCAGGCCAATAAAACAGCATCGGCCTTATCTCTCCATTGCATCACATCAATCACTCCGCCAATGTTTAACACCACAACTACTTTCTTATGTTGTGCGTGAAAAGCATTAGCAATCGTTTTGATCACGAGCATTTCTGTATCAGTCAGCTCATAATCATTCGCTGTTTTGCGATCTCTTCCCTCGCCTGCATTTCTTCCAATGGAAATGACAGCGATATCGTTCGATGCTGCTTTTGTTTTGATCAATGTATTATCAATTGCATATTCTGGAATTGGTGGTGAAGGGTTCATAAATTCTTCGAAGAAGCTTTTCTTTGGATGCAGAATTTTTTGATCGTTCAGATAACCGGTGTACATATTTTGTAACTCCTGATCAATTTTAAATCCCGCATTCGTTAAACCTTCTGCTAAAGAAACTTTGTAAGCCTTATTGACATCACCACTTCCTGTGCCGCCTGCAATCAAATCATAACCATTAATTCCAAACAAGGCAACCGAGTGATTGGCTTTTACCGGCAAGGTGCTGTTTTCATCCTTCAACAAGATCATGCCTTCTGCCGCCACTTGTCTCGCCAGTTGTGCATGTTGTTTTAAATCGGGAGCGTTGGAATATTTATAATGTTTGAAAGAAGGCGTTTTTAAAATGACATTCAAAATGTGTTCAATGTTTTCATCCAAAACCTTTTCATCCAACTCGCCATTCTTTACTGCGTCTAAAATTTTTTGCGACTGATTGGGAGTACCGGGCATCAACAGATCATTGCCTGCTTTCATTTGGGCAACCGGATCTTTGCCACCAAACCAATCGGTCATTACAAAACCTTTGAAGCCCCATTCATCGCGAAGCACTGTTGTCAGCAGATCTTTATTTTCCGAAGCATAAGTTCCATTAATTAAATTGTAAGAACTCATAACTGTCCAGGGCTGCGACCTTTTCACTGCAATTTCAAATCCTTTCAAATAAATTTCCCGCAATGCTCTTTCGCTTGCAATGGTATTGATGGTATTTCGATTCGTTTCCTGATTATTGGCAGCGTAATGCTTGATGGAAGTACCTACCCCATTTGATTGAATGCCATTGACCATTGCAGATGTCATTAAACCGGCAACAAGAGGATCTTCCGAATAGTATTCAAAATTTCTTCCACCCAAAGGATTGCGATGAATGTTCAATGCGGGCGCCAGCAAAATATCAATGCCATATTCTTTCACTTCATTCCCAAACGATGCTCCAAGCTTTTTTACCAAAGCAGTGTCCCATGTAGAAGCCAGCAAAGTGGCCACAGGCCATGCAGTAGCATAATAAGTTTTCGAATGATCGTTGTTACGAATGGAATCAATACGAACTCCTGCAGGGCCGTCGGAAACAACAATAGAAGGAATGCCCAATCTTGGAATAGCAAACGTAGTACCTGCCGCACCCGGAACTTTATCCTTTGTTTGACCAATCGCAGGGCCGCCACCATTGCCCATGTGGAATCCATTACCTACAACCAGTTTGGATTTTTCTTCCAGGGTCATAGCAGCGATAACCTGTTTAATAGGAGCCTTTCCTAACTGAGGTGCATTTGTTGTTTGCGCAATAGAAAAGAAAGGTAAAACGGTGCTTGTGATCGTCAGCAGAAAAAGTTTTTGAAAGGAGATTTTATAGCGCATAAAAAGAAATTTAGAAGTTAGCTAGAAGGGATTATCAACTGGTAGAAAAAAACCTGAACGTTTTGCAAAGTTCTGAGATAAAGAATTTCATAAGGAAAGATTTTGCTCGTCAGGAGCTCAGTTATTGCACTGATCTGTTGTTGCCGCTCATTGTCGGAGAGCAGTTTCATCTGCTTTAATATTGAATAAGCTACAGTTGTTTTACACGGTTGACCAGATCATTGACAGATGTTTCTTTTCTATAGGAATAAACCAGCTTGCCTTGCTTGTTGTACAATGCCGTGAATGGTGTGTTTTGCAGCTTGTAAAATTTTCGCAGGTAAAATGTAGTGCCTTCCGTTCCTGCTTTGATGTTTTCATATTTATGGGTTTGATACAATTTTTCAAAAGCAGACAAGTCCCCCACCGGCCTGAATGTAATCAGAATCAGTTGAACATTTTTAAATGCATCCATTTTTTTGAAGAGATCATTCATGAGCAGCTGGCAATGCTCGCAATCCGGCGAAAAATAAATTAAAACAACAGGCTTGTTTTTAGGTAAATCAGTGGAACTGAAAAAAGTTCCGTTTGACATCAGCATTTTAAAAGACGGAAGCTGATCGTCGCCTTGCGACTTTGCATTTTTACAAAGCAACAATACTGAAGCGGACAAAATAAAAATTCTAAAAGCAATTGTTTTTAAAAGCATAGCAGCAATCTTTTTTATCAAGGCAATCTTCGATTCTTATAACCAAAAATCATTTTTTTCCGGTATTCTTTAACACAAGGAACTGAGGGGCTTTTGACCAGTCAACTTTTGGTTTGATAAAGCTGGGTGCAATAAAAAAATTGCCCAGCACAATATCCATTTTTCCATCACCATCAATGTCGCCTGCATCCATAGTAAGCCATCTTCCCAATTTTGCTTCAGGTAATGAAAAAGGTTGAAATTTTAATTTACCGACATTCTTTAAGTACACAAAGCCTTCTTCAGGCTGATGTACGTAATCCGCAAAAAAAGAAATGGCGGCAATGTCCAGGTCACCATCATTATCAAAATCTCTTGCCATGGCTTTGTAGCAACCATCTATCGGAAAAAAATAATCTTGTTTAAAATGATTTTTTCCATCATTCATAAAAATGTATACGCCATGATAAGGCTTTAGTTCTAGTGAATAATCAGCATTATCACCACAAGTGTAAACAATATCCGGATGCCCGTCTTTATTAAAATCATCCAATTCAAAATAAGAAGAGCCATACTCCGGCGGAAAGGTCAAAAGCCTTTGCTCTTCAAACTGTCCTTTCCCTTTATTGGTGTATAAAAAAATTCCTTCATCGGCCTGTGCCATTAACACCCACAGATCGGGCAGTCCATCTTTGTTGTAATCGTTAATATAAGCCTTAATGGCGCCAGGCAAAGGATTGAGAATATGCCGCCTGAAATGATGACCGTCTATGTTCTCCATCCACGTAAGGCCTCCGGTGAGAAATCCAAATTCGCAAACGAGGTAGTCCATTTTTCCATCCCTGTTAAAGTCCGCAGAAGAAATTTGCACCGGACGTTGCAAACTGTCCAGCAAAGGAAGTGAATCCTGTTTTATTTTTCCAGATGCATCAAAACTGACGAACTGCCCTTTTCCGAATTTTCCATTGTTCGGATTTAAGACGCCAATATTGCACGCCAGCATTTTGTCTGAATCAAATTCAATATCAACAACAGGCCCATGGATGCGAAAGGAATCAACTAACTGCAAATTCTTGTCTAAGAAATAAGTGGTTTGCTTAAAGACATCACTAACAGCTAGTGCATAAGGCAAGTGCGGAGGATTGATCTTTAAAAATGAGGTTGTAGCATTGTTGTATTGAAACGTCGGATATTGAACAGAAAAAAGAGGAAGCGTTGTCTGAATGGCCTGCTCTCTTTTTTGCTTGGGCAAAGAATCAGGTGAGGTAGCGGTATAATAATCAAGAATGTGTTGCCAGTCTTCAAAACTTACAATTGGTTTTGAAGGATAAAAGCTTTGCCCAACATAAGGATCATTTTTATAAGTGGGATAAGCCTGAAAATTAAAATTAAAAATTCCAAGTCGCGGACCCATTTGCGGCAATACGCCCTGCTCCCATGTTTTGGAATCTAATAAAGAAGGATCGGGTAAGGCGTGGCAAGATTTACAATAGGTTGCTGCCAGTACTTCCCCCTTTTTTATACTTGATAAGGAAACATCTTTATGCGATTGATTTCTATGATAGCTTTTGCAGGAAAACACGGATAGAAAAAACAAAAAGAATACAGAGCAATAAACGAATGTTTTAACCAGTTTTATTTTTCCAATCATGTGCTAATAATTACAAGCTGATTTTTCGAATCTGTCCTTTGTTATCTTTTATTTCTACCGTCCTTATTTTATCATTCACTGTTACAAAACGGCTTGACTGGGACAGGAATGAATTTCCAAAATACAATTCCTCTTTTCTTTTTTTGCCATTGGTCAAAGTAAAGATCACTTCCTTATCGCTTTGTTGTAAAGGAATAATTTTTTGTGAGCCATTTTTTTTACTGAATAATTTTAATGGCCCTCTGTTTTGCGTTGCCGCTAAAAGGTAATTGTTATCAGCGCTTTTTAATTTAATCAGAGCTTTTGCATCACCGGGAAAAAAAAGGCCGGATTGCAAAATTGTTTGAGGTGTAAAATTCCCTTTTCCATCACCCAGCAAAACCAATCCGTTCATAGCATCATACCTTCCGTTGAAAACTTCATTGCCATAATCGTTTCCGCAAATGGCCACATCTAAATTTCCATCACTATTGAAATCATCCACTACCATTCCATTGAGCAACGATATTTGTGCCTGATCTGGCAGAGGATGCAATTCAAACTTTTCGTTCCCATTATTTTTTAAATAACAACTTTTGAAATTGTTAGCGTGTAAGACCAAAGCTCCTTTCATTTTCTCATCGGGAAAGATCTCGTGCACATCGGCACTTGCAAATTGTTTGTATTGAGGGAAACGCTTTCTCACTCCCGGTAACTGGTTCACAATATCATCGCGGTTCATCATTGTGAATTCTCTTTTCTCTCCTTTTTTATCTTTCAAATACACCGTAACAATTGGATCAATGCTTCCGTTGTTGTCAAAATCTTTTGCATAAAGATTTACAGGATATTGATCGCTTGCACGCAAAAAAGAATTCTGTCCAAGATTGCCAACGATGTAATCAATATCACCGTCGTTATCAAAATCGCCGGCAACAATGCTGTTCCACCATCCGGTTTGATTGCCTACACCGGTTTGTGCAGTAACATTTTCCAGTTTTCCATGATTGTTCTTTAAAAATGTAATGGGCATCCACTCGCCTGCCAGTATAAGATCTGTCCATCCGTCATTATCAAAATCTGTCCAGACAGCATCGCATATCATACCGATGTTTTTCAACGCCGGCGCAACTTCTGATGTAACATCGGTAAATTTTATTTGCCCGTTTTTAGAATCATTGCGGTAAATGAAAGAGCTTACCGGCATGGGATATTTTCCAGGCAAGCACCTTCCGCCAATGAAAAGATCAAGATCACCGTCGCTGTCGAAGTCAACGGCCTTTATACAACTTTTGCTGGTGTAATTAACAGGCAGTGCCGAAGCATCAACGGTAAAATTTCCTTTACCATCGTTGATCAGTAAATGGTCCTGGTAATTTTTTGCGTTGGCAGAAAATTCATCACTGCCGCTGGCACAAAAAAGATCCAGGTCACCATCACCGTCTGCATCAAACAACAGAGTGCCCATGTCTTCGGACTTTTCTGAATTGTTATTTGCAGGCGAATTTTTCATCACGAATTTGCCATTGGTTTGCTGAAGGAAAAACTTACCGGGAAAACCAGATGATCCGCCCACGTAAATATCATCAAGACCGTTGCCGTCAATATCACCAGCAGCCAATCCCGGACCATATTGCG
>JAICTW010000513.1 GCA_025936195.1 Flavisolibacter sp. | reverse complement strand
TGAAATTACCTAAAGGAGAATTTTATTCAAGAGTGGAAACGGCTCGTGGTGAATTAGGAGTTTACATTGTTAGCGAAGGTGGAATGACGCCGTACAGAATCAAATTCCGTTCGCCAGGATTTTCAAACTTGAGTGCATTGGATCACATGGCACACGGACAAAAGATTGGCGATCTCGTAGCGATGATGGGCTCTTTGGATTTGGTAATACCGGATATTGATAGATAATCCCCCTGTCCCCCTAAAGGGGAGACTTAGGTCGGAAAGTCTTTCAACAAATAAACAGTTCTTTAAATCAGTTTGTGCAAGAGTGTTTCGTGCTCTTCGAATAGATGACTGAACAATAATTTAATAACTCTTAAATCTAAGTTCCCCTTTAGGGGGACAGGGGGCATAATGTGGTCATTTTCAAACATAGCAAACAACATTGATTCCTGGCTGGGACAGCAGTTCAATCCAACCTGGGTATTGATCATTGAAATGGTGATCGTTGGTGTATCCATCATCGGATTATTTGCACTACTTGGTTTGGTCCTTGTGATCATGGAAAGAAAAGTTTCGGCTTACATGCAAATCCGTTTAGGTCCGAACCGTGTTGGCCCAAAGGGAATGTTGCAATCGTTGGCAGACACCGTGAAGCTGTTAGTGAAAGAAGGAATGACACCGAATGGTGCTGATAAATTATTATTCAATATTGCTCCATTCATTGCCATGATCGTTGCCATGTTATTAATGGCGCCGATTGCATTTGCAAAAGACTTTCAGCTGTGGGATTTGAATATCGGCGTATTGTATATCACGGCTATTTCGTCTATTTCAGTGATCTCCATTTTAATGGCCGGATGGGCAAGTAATAATAAATATTCTTTGCTGGGTGCTATGAGAAGTGGTGCTCAAATTGTGAGCTATGAATTGTCAGCAGGATTAGCAATCATGACTATTGTTGTATTGACCGGAAGTTTGCAGATCGGCGATATCATCAAAGCTCAGGAAAATGGATGGTGGATTTTCAAAGGGCACATTCCTGCAATCATTGCTTTTGTTCTTTTCTTAATTGCAGTAACCGCAGAAACCAACAGAGCTCCTTTTGATTTGGCTGAAGCCGAATCAGAATTGACAGCAGGGTTTCACACAGAGTATTCAGGGATGAAATTCGCTTTGTTCTTTCTTGCCGAATATGTGAATGTGTTCATCGTGTGTGCAATTGGAGCGACATTATTCCTTGGTGGTTGGATGCCATTTCACATTGGCAACTGGCAAAGCTTTAATCATGTAATGGATTACATTCCATCATCGGTTTGGTTCTTTGGAAAAACCTTCTTTCTCATATTCGTAATCATGTGGTTCCGCTGGACGTTTCCGCGTTTGCGCATTGATCAATTGTTGAATCTTGAGTGGAAATATTTATTGCCGATAAGCATGTTTAATATCTTACTGGTAACGCTGATCGCGATAATGGGTTGGTATTTTTAATTACAGATTACAGGATTAGAAGAAGGATTACACAGATAGAAAATAGTTCTTTAAATAATGTTGATGATTTTGTAGTCGACAGATTGCTACTAGCATCATTCCTTGTGTCACTCACTTCATCGTTCAATAATTCTGCTGAGCACTGTGCAAGCGTCTTTATTGGATTCAGCAGTTCTTTATTCGAGGCGCAGATCTCTCCTTCGTCGAGATGACAAGCAAGAGAACTACAGATTCTGAAGCACCTCAATATTGAAGTTGCATAGAAGTAGTAAACACTCTTACTTGTCATCCCGAGGGAGCTCTGCTTAGTGCTTTGAGAAATGATTGAATGCATTAATGAAGATTGTGGTTTTGATCACAAGAATTACCCAACGATGAACGAAGTGCGACGCAACAAAAGTTCAATAGTAGTAATGCAGATTGGTAAATAAAAAACGTTAAGCAAAACAACACAATCAAAACAACACAAAGCCTTATCCTTACCCTTCGTCAAACGAAAATCTAACGAACTATAAAAAGCAAACCATGTTTTTAAAACAATATTTCAAAGATGTATTTGGTGCCGTTGGCTCTCTGCTGAAAGGCATGAGGCGAACCGGTTATTATTTTACGCATCATAAGGAGATCATCACGCAGCAATATCCTGATAATCGTGATACACTGAATTTACCTGAGCGGTTTCGTGGCGAAGTGGTGATGCCGCACAATGAAAACAACGAACACCGCTGCACCGGTTGTACCGCATGTGAACTGGCTTGTCCGAATGGAACCATCAAAGTGATCACCAAATTTGATATCAATGCGGATGGCAAAAAGAAAAAGGCAGTTGACAAATTAGTTTATCACCTTGAACTCTGCACCATGTGTAATTTATGTATAGAAGCTTGTCCGAGCGATGCCATTAAAATGGCGCAAAATTTTGAGCACAGCACTTTCGACAGAAATAGCCTGACCAAAGTTTTGAATAAGCCCGGATCAAAAATTATGGAGGGTGTTGAATAATGAACGGATCCACCATTATATTTTATTTGTTAGCAGCCATGACACTGGGATGCGGTGCAATGGCTGTCACTACAAGACAGATCTTCAGGGCAGCCATCAGCCTTTTGTTCTCACTGATTGGTATTGCCGGAATTTATTTCTGGATGAATTATCAATTCATTGCTGCCGTACAGATTATTGTATATGTAGGAGGAATTGTAGTGCTCATCATCTTTTCCATTTTTTTGACACAACAATCCGGCGAAAAATTGCCAAAGCAAAAATTAGGGAGAACACTTTTCTCTGCACTGGCTGTGTTCTGTGGATTTGCATTGACAATTGTACAGGTTTTCCAACACAGCTTTACAAAAACTTCTGCGGCTCCGGTTGATGTAAGCGTGAGAAGCATCGGTGAGGAATTAATTGCTCTGGATAAAAACGGCTATGCACTTCCTTTTGAGGTGGTGAGCATGTTATTGCTTGCGGCCATGGTTGGTTGTATTGTAATTGCCATGAGGGCACCTGCAGAGGAAAAAGTGGAGCAGGCAGCAAGAAAAGAAGAGATCAAAGTGATCATTCCGAAAGAAGAAAAAATTCTGATCGTTCAGGAGGAAACAGGAGGTATTCAATGACAATCGAACCGGGGTTATATCATTTGTTATTCATCAGCACCGCCTTGTTTTTTATTGGTGTGTATGGATTTTTTACAAGAAGAAACCTTAT
>JAICTW010000265.1 GCA_025936195.1 Flavisolibacter sp. | reverse complement strand
TTTATGGAACAACTCTTTGTTATCAAGATTGGCGGTAATATTATTGATGATGAAAACAAACTTTCTTCTTTTCTAAAAAGTTTCGCTGCTATTGATGCAAAGAAAATATTAATACACGGAGGTGGTAAACTCGCTACCAGACTTGCTGAGCAAATGAATGTTCCTCAACAAATGGTTGAAGGAAGAAGAATCACTGATGCAGAAACTTTGAAAATTGTGACGATGGTTTATGCAGGTTATATCAATAAAAGTGTTGTAGCGGAGTTACAATCGCACAACTGCAACGCCATTGGAATTACAGGCGCAGATGGAAATGCCATTCTTGCGCATAAAAGAGTTCACGCGAAGACAGATTATGGATTTGTGGGCGATGTTGATTCAGTGAACGCAAACTTTTTCAAAAATATTCTTGAACAAAACCTCACTCCTGTTATTGCACCAATCACTCATGATAAACAAGGACAAGTTTTAAATACCAATGCAGATACTATTGCACAGGAAACAGCAAAAGCGTTAAGTGCATTTTACCAGGTTCAACTGATCTACTCCTTTGAAAAAGACGGCGTATTGCTTGATGTGAATGACCCTTCTTCTGTTGTAAAAAAATTGAATCCCGATTATTACAAAAAGCTAAAACAGAAGGGAGCCATTTTTGCAGGAATGATACCAAAGCTAGACAACGCTTTCGCTGCGCTAAATAGCGGCGTTTCAAAAGTGATTATTGGGAAAGCAGAAGAAATCGGGGAATTAATTAAAGGTGAAAAAGGAACAAGCATTACCAATGAATAACACTCAACTCCACACCGAAGCTATCGAGCTATTGAAGCAATTGATCGCGACACCTTCTTTCAGCAAAGAAGAAAATAAGACTGCTGAAATCATTGAAAAAATTTTGAACGGTCACGGTGTAAAAACCAATAGACATTTAAACAATATCTGGGCTTACAATCAATATTTTGATGAAAGCAAACCAACCGTTCTTCTCAACTCTCATCACGACACCGTAAAACCAAACAAAGGCTACACACTCGATCCTTTTACTGCCATTGAAAAAGATGGAAAATTTTTCGGACTTGGAAGTAATGATGCAGGAGGCCCGTTAGTCTCTGTCATTTCAGCGTTCTTGTATTTCCATGATCAAAAAGATTTGAAGTATAATTTAATTCTTGGCATTAGTGCTGAAGAGGAAATTTCAGGGAAGGATGGAATTGAAGCATTGCTTTCTGTTTTGCCCAAGATTGATTGCGGAATTGTTGGTGAACCAACGCTGTTGCAAATGGCCATTGCCGAAAGAGGACTGATGGTGTTGGATTGTGTGGCACAAGGTAAGGCAGGGCATGCAGCAAGAAACGAAGGTGAAAACGCCATTTACAAAGCTATGATGGATATTGAATGGATCTACGCTTACCGGTTTGAAAAGGTGTCGGAACTTTTAGGCCCGGTTAAGATGACAGTGACTTCTATTGAAACCGAAAACAAGGCTCACAACGTTGTTCCGGCAGAGTGTGAATTTATTGTTGATGTACGCATAAACGAATTGTACACGCATGAAGAAGTGTTTGACATCATCCAAAAAAATTTACAAAGCAGTGTGCAAATGAGAAGCAGCCGCCTGCGTTCAAGTATGATACCGTTAGATCATCCATTGGTAAAAGCAGGATTGCAACTGGGAAGAACTTATTACGGCTCTCCCACTTCATCGGACAAAGCATTGATGCCTTTCCCGGCACTAAAGCTAGGTCCCGGCGATTCCGCAAGAAGCCATACAGCGGATGAATTTATTTTCACTGACGAAATCAGGGAAGGAGTGGATTTGTACATTCGCTTACTAAAAAAGATTTTATAGTTTCAGGTTACAGGTTGCAAGCTTCAGGGAACTTCAAACCTGAAAATTTAGTGTATGGACAAGAAAAGCTATAAGGATTTGGAAATTTATGTAGAATCAAAACAACTTGCTATTAAGATTCACAAAATGAGTATGTCTCTTCCAAAATTCGAATTGTTCGAAGAAGGAGGACAGATTCGAAGATCTTCCAAATCTGTAACATCAATGATTGTCGAAGGTTATTGCAGAAGAAGATATAAGGCTGATTTTATCAAATATCTGGTTTATTCCCACGCAGAATGTGATGAAACTATTACGCATCTCGAGTTTTTATTCGAGACGGGATCTTTAAAAGATGCTGAACTATATAAACGTCTAAAGGGAGATTACGAAATACTAAGCAGAAAAATCAACAACTACATAAAATGGGTTGAAGAGAATTTAAATGATTTTCCCTCCCTGTAACCTGAAACATATAACCTGCAACTATTCACCATGAAACTCTGGCAAAAAGAAAACACTTCTGTTTCGGAACTCATAGAAAAGTTTACTGTCGGAAGAGACAAGGAATTTGATTTGCTTCTTGCAAAATATGATGTACAGGGTTCCATAGCACACGTAACCATGCTTGGTGAAGTTGGATTAATGACAAAAGAAGAAGCGGGGAAAGCTATTGAAGCGTTGAAACAAATTGCCAATGAGATTGAAGAACAGAAGTTTTCAATTGGTGATGATGTTGAAGATGTGCATTCGCAAGTAGAGTTTTTGTTAACAGAACGCATTGGTGATATCGGAAAAAAAATTCACAGTGGCAGAAGCCGTAACGACCAGGTGGCCGTTGATATTAAATTGTATTTACGGACAGAAGTTCAAAACATAAAAGAAGAAGCAAAACAGCTTTTCGATTTATTAATTCAACAAAGCGAAAAGTTCAAAGGCAAACTGCTTCCCGGCTATACGCATCTGCAAATCGCTATGCCTTCTTCTTTTGGTTTATGGTTTGGTGCTTATGCGGAAAGTTTAGTGGATGATCTGGAAGTGTTAGCAGCAGCTTATCAGGTAACCAATAAAAATCCTTTGGGTAGCGGTGCCGGTTATGGTTCTTCATTTCCATTGAACAGAACACAAACTACACAACTACTTAACTTCCCTACGCTCAATTACAATTCTGTTTATGCACAAATGAGCCGTGGTAAAACAGAGAAGATTGTCGCCATGGGTTTGAGCTGCATAGCAGCAACCCTGAGCAAACTTTCAATGGATTGCTGTTTATACCTCAATCAAAACTTTGGATTCATTTCATTCCCTCCTGAATTGACAACCGGCAGCAGCATCATGCCGCATAAAAAAAACCCGGATGTTTTTGAATTGATCCGCGCCAAATGCAACCGCATTCAATCCATACCAAATGAACTGACTTTATTATTGAACAATCTTCCTTCAGGCTATCATCGCGATCTTCAACTAACAAAAGAAATTTTATTTCCGGCCATTGAAGAATTAAAAGCCTGCTTGCAGTTAGCAAGATTGATGCTATCGAATATTGAGATCAAAGACAACATTCTTGCTGATGAAAAATACAAATACCTGTTTAGCGTAGAAGCAGTAAATGAATTAGTGAACAAAGGCATTCCGTTCCGTGAAGCGTATCAACAGGTCGGCAATCAAATTGAAAAAGGTGAATTCAATTTTGATTTCAGTAAAGGACTGCATCATACACACGAAGGCAGTATTGGTAATTTGTGCAATGAAGAAATTAAAAAAGAAATGCAGAAAGTGCGGAAAAAATTTGATTAAGAATTGCTCCCGATCTTTTCAATACAGGCTTTCAAACTCTCCTTCCAATCTTTCAATTGAACAGAAAATGTTTGTTGGATTTTTGTTTTGTCCAGCACAGAATATTTTGGCCGCTTTGCCGGCGTCGGGAATTGTTCTGTAGTAAGCGAATTAATAATACAATTAGAATGGATCAAATGTTTTATTTCACTGGCAAAATCAAACCAACTAATCACTCCTTCATTACTGAAATTATAAATTCCGCTCTCCCATTTGCCTGAAGTAATGATTTGCATAATGGCTTTTGCCAGATCAGCAGCATACGTGGGTGAACCAACCTGATCATTCACTACCCCAATACTGTCCTTTTCTTTCAGCAGCCGCATCATGGTCTTCACGAAATTTTTTCCATAAAAAGAATAGACCCATGAAGTTCGAATAATGATGCTTTCAGCATTGTTTTGAAGAGCCAGTTGCTCACTCATTAATATAGCTGCACCGTAAGCATTTAACGGGTCAACTTTATCCTCTTGTTTCAACGGTGAGTAAGCATTGCCATTAAAAACATAGTCAGTAGAGATGTGAATGAATTTTGTTCCATATTGTTGGCAGACTAATGCAAGGACACCGACTGCGGTTCCATTGATTTCGTTAGCCAATTCCATTTCTGATTCTGCTTTGTCCACTGCAGTATAGGCAGCACAATTGATCAGATAAGCAGGTTGGTGTTCTTCAAACACTTTTTCAATTCTGCTCTTATCATTAATTGATAACTCTTCCCGGGTAAAAAAAACAAATTGAAATTGAGGATAGGATGAAACAAGTTCTTTTAACTCATTTCCTAACTGACCATTGCTTCCGGTTACCAGAATTTTGTTTGACATCAGCCTGCAAATTCAAAATTATTCCGGCAATTTTCAAAAAGAGGTTGCTGAATATCTTTCTCAGACACGATTTCCTTTCCTGAAAGAATCTTCCAATCAATATTTAAAGTGGGATCATTATAACGGATGCCTGCTTCACTTTCTTTGTTGTATAATACGTTGCATTTATAGAGCACAGTAGCAGTTGCACTTAAAACAGAAAAGCCATGAGCAAAACCGGCAGGGATCAAAAGCTGCTTTTTGTTTTCCGGCGTTAGCTCCATTGAAAAATTCTTTCCAAACGTTGGCGAACCTTTCCTGATATCAACAGCAACATCAAGTATCACTCCTTCCAAAACTCTTACTAATTTGTATTGAGCATGAGGGTTCAATTGATAGTGCAATCCCCGGATCACTCCGTAAGAAGATTTTGATTGATTGTCCTGAACAAACTGAAGTTCAATTCCCTCTTGTTGAAAAAGAGCTGCATTGTACGCTTCAAAAAAATAACCGCGGCTATCTTCAAAAACCTTTGGTT
>JAICTW010000108.1 GCA_025936195.1 Flavisolibacter sp. | reverse complement strand
ATGACTTTTTAAATAAAATAAAAAACTGCTGGAGCTACAGACAAAGCATTGGTTATACAGAAAATTGTCGTCTTGTTTTTGGAGAAGCAGATGGATTGCCTCAATTGATCATTGATAAATTCAACGACTATTTTGTAATTCAAACACTGGCATTGGGAATTGATGTATGGAAGCCGGCCATTGTAAAAGCCCTGCAAACAGTTTTTAAACCGAAAGGAATTTTTGAAAGAAATGATGTGCTTGTTCGGGAATTGGAAGGATTGCCTCAACAAAAAGGCTTTTTATCTCAGCCCTTTGATACAAAAATTATCATCAATGAAAACGGCTTAAGGTTTCATGTTGATCTCGAGGACGGGCAAAAGACCGGCTATTTTTTGGATCAGCAGGATAACAGAAGAACAATTCAAAACATTGTAAAAGGGGCTGATGTTTTGGGGGCCTTTACCTACACCGGAACTTTTGAAATTCATGCGGCGCATTATGGTGCCAAATCAGTTCTGGGATTGGATATTTCTGAAAATGCAGTGGAGCAGGCTAATAGAAATGCAGCATTGAATGGCTTGCAGAATGCCGTTCGCTTTGAAGCGGCCAATGCATTCGATGTATTAAAACAATGGAGTAAGGAAGACAAGAAATACGACGTGGTAATGCTTGATCCGCCCGCATTTACAAAGAGCAGGGCTAATATTCAAAAAGCCATAACTGGTTATAAAGAGATTAATTTGAGGGGAATGAAACTGGTAAAGCCCGGAGGTTTTTTGGTTACTTCATCCTGCACCAATCTTGTTTCACCTGATCTTTTCCTTCAGATTATTGATATGGCATCAAAAGATGCAAGAAGAAAAATCAGACAGGTAACTTTTCAAACACAATCAGCCGATCACCCCATCATCTGGAACATGGAGAATACACAATACTTAAAGTTTTTGATTGTGCAAGTGATATGAAGCGAGTAGAATAAATAAAAACCTTCCGGTGTGGAAGGTTTATAAAAGATTTTATCTGCTAACAATTACTCGCTATTTCGACACCTGGAACTTACCTGTTTCTACCAGTTTGCCGGTCTTGTCAAAAAGCTGATAAACATAAACGCCACGGGTGAAATTGCTGAGGTCAACTGTGATCTTCTCTGCAATATTGCTTTGCTCGTACATCTTTCTTCCTAAAACGGCATTATAGATTTGCAGAGAGTAGCCTTTATCGTAAGCCTTTTGAAAATCAAAATTAATAACAGAAGTCGCAGGGTTGGGATAAAAACGTAAAATGCCGCTCTGTATGCTTTCGGTCAAACCAGATCGGAATTCAGTTTGTGATTGTGCTACAGTTGTCAGTAAAAAAACAGATGTTATAAGTAAAAGTTTCTTCAAATATTTAAAGTTTTAACATTCGAAACACAATAATACTGGATTTTATAAAAAATGCAAAGCTAATGCCGTAAAATAGAAACAATTTGTAAAAACTACACAGGCAGAGATCGTAGTTTTACCTGAATTGCTTCAAAGTTAGGTTGCATCCCGGCATTTTCAAGCACTTCTGCGTACTGTACAATTCCATTCTTATCAATTAAAAAAGCTGATCGTTTGGAAACTCGTTTCATTTCGTAACTGAAACTATCGTAAACACAACCGTATAATACAGACACTTCTCTATTAAAATCGCTTAACAAAGGAAAGTTAAGGTGTTGATCCTCTTTAAATCTTTTCAGTGTGTACAAAGAGTCCACGGAAATGCCGAATAGTTTGGCATTCAGCCTTTCATAAATTTTCAGACTATCTCTCATCGAACAAAGTTCTGCTGTGCAAACACTGGTAAAGGCAAGCGGAAAAAATAATAAAAGAACATTGCTTCCTCTTTGTTCCGAAAGTGTTACCAGCTTTTTATCTGAATCATACAAAGAAAAATCCGGTGCCGCTTGCCCGACCTTTACCTGGCCCATTTGTTTTTTTATTTAGAGAACAAATATCTTGCAGGAAAGTTTTCAATTGCCAAAATCTTCATTATGAAAAAATACATTGTTGAATTTATCGGAACTTTTTTTCTAGTCAGCGGGGCCATATTTTACGGAGCCATTGGTGCTTCTTTGGCTTTGGTGGTAATGGTTTATGCCGGCGGACATATTTCCGGTGCTCATTATAATCCTGCTGTAACTATAGCCATGTACATAAGAGGGAAAGTAACCACAGCTGAATTACCGGGGTATTTTATTGCTCAATTATTGGGAGGCGCTATTGCTGCTGCCCTGATCTATTATGTTTTTGAAAGGCAGGGTGTAAATTTTATTTGTGATGGTTTTCCTTCCGGAGCACTAAAGACAGCTTTAGCAGAAATCATTGGAACATTTGCCTTAGCATACGTGGTATTAAATGTGGCTACGGCAAAAGGAACAGCAGGCAACAGTTATTTTGGGCTTGCCATTGGCGGAACTGTTTTAGCAATGGCCTTTGCATTTGGAAAATTTTCCGGAGCTGTTTTTAATCCTGCTGTTGGTCTGGGATTAAGTATTCAAAAGAGCATGTGCTGGGAAAACCTTTGGATGTTTTTTGTGGCGCCTTTGGCCGGTGGCGTTTTAGCAGCTCTTGTTTTTAGAATGGTGAACGGAGCTGATGAAGAAGAACCGGAAAGCATTCCCGACGGCACTACAATCAAAAGTGGGGACAAAGAACAGCGTTCAATGTAGAATTGTACCGGTCAAGAAAGCCAATATAGGAAATACTTAATTCAAAACCTCCGCGTCCATAGCTGGAGGTCTTGAGTTTGGAGATGTTCACATCATAACTCAATGCAACCGACATGGGTGCATAATCTATTTTGACAACGGGAATCAATGCATCATTCCAGCGTAAGAAAATGCCACCATTAATAGTGTAAAGAGGTCGTTTCAGGTCTTCTCCCAATTTTATTCCATACAAAGCACCGGCTACTACTTCATTGAACTGTCCCTGCTTTGAATAATCGGCTTGCAGGGTAAGATAACTTTCAGGTGTAACCGAAAAACGTAAACCTGCGGATCCAACCCACTTGGGCTCTACAATTACTGAAGGATTTTGATAGAAGGAATTTTTTGGCCTGGTAAAATGATGATAAGCCAATCCCAGATACATGTTGTTGTCAGAATTTTCATTCAACTGCATGTTGTAACTCATTCCTACAGATCCATCAATATACGTGTATTTGGATTGGGTAAATGTTTCTCCATCGGTTAAGCCGTCATACATACTGTTGGTAGTCATTTTGGAGCGGTCAAAATGATTGAATACAGGACCTCCCATAAAGCCCAGAGAAAGATAATTGCTTCGGTCAATACTAAGTGATTTATGATAGTTCAGTGCCGGAAGAATATAACTGGAAACCCATGACACCGTTCCTGCACGGTCGTATAAAGCTTCCAACCCAAGAGTAAGGAAGTCATTGGCTTTGCCAATGGGCATTTTATATTCTGCATTCAACGAACCTGTTTTATAAGCGTTGGTAACACTGTTCCATTGATCGCGATAAACAGCCTGCACCCGCACGTCTCCGGTAAAAATTCCGGCAAGTGAAGGATTGCGCAAGAGCGGTGTTTCAAAAAACTGGGAAAAATGAATGTCCTGCGAAAAGCTGGAAGCTGCAAACTGCAAACTGCAAGCGAGCAAAAATAGCTTTAGGCAATATGATTTTCGTTTTGTCATGATCTATTGTATAAGCGCCACGTTTCCCTCAAAATGAATGATCTGGCTGTTATCGCAAAATACTTCTACCTGATAAACATAAACACCGGGCACGGGTTTGCCGCCTTTATAAGTTCCGTTCCATCCATACAAAGGATCATTTACGGGAAAGTTCTGTTGCTCAAAAACAATTTCTCCCCAGCGGTTGTAAATACGTAAACTCTTAACACGGTCCAATCCTCTGCCGCGAACATAAAATACATCATTGTTGCCATCTCCGTTTGGAGAGAACGTGTTGGGGACAAACACATTTGCATTCTTACAAATCACAATAATCTGTATCTGCCCCGTGTTCCTGCAGCCATTGCTGTCCACAAAGGAAACTTCATATTTAGTATCAAACTTGGGATTAGTAACCGGCTGGGGACAATCGCCACAATTTAAAGTGCTTGATGGCGTCCATGTCCAACTGATCACATTAGAACTATAGTCAGCAGGAATGGAAACCGGAAAACCAACCTGCATAGTCATGGTAGAAGGCAGAGTAACAACAGGTAAAGGATGAATTAAAATATTTTCGGTTGCAGTGTCCTTACATCCGCTGCTGTTGGTAACAATTGTGCTTACAACAAAATTTCCCGCTTGGGTATATTGTTGTAATAATGGGTTTTGAAGATCGGATGTATTTCCATTGGGGAATTGCCATGCCCATTGAACGGCCGAAGTATCACTCCGCTCAAAAACGCCAAAGTGTTGCAGGGAATCATAAACGCAGATCACGGAATCGCCTCCTATTGAAATCAATGGACTTTGTACAATTTTGATTCCATTGTTGATTGTAAATGTATCTACACAGGTATTTTGCGTTTGCACATTTAAAGTAGGTGTGTAAAAACCAGGACTGCTATAGAAATGCGTCGGATTTTGCAAATGCGATGTAGCGCCATCACCAAAATCCCAATTGTAACCCATAAGCGGATCATTGAAAGTGGTGGAGTCAATAAAAGAGACCAGACCGCTATCGCAAAAGAATTTTTTATCCAAACCAAATTTTGCAGTGGCTCCTTTGATACGAATGGTATCAACGCCTGAAACAGGAATGATGCAACCGGAAGGATCGGTAAGTATCAGCTTGGGAACAAAGTTTCCGAAGAAATTATAAATGTGGTTCATTTTTGTGGTGTCGTTCGTGATCAGTACTCCGTCACCAAAATCCCAGGTGTAGGTTGCAGGTCCGGGACTGTACGCATCTAAATCAACACCCAATGGTTTACATCCGTCAAAAGGCGTGTAAGTAACTTTTGATCCGGCAGTATCATATACATGCACGGTCCCATGGGTTGTGTCTGTACAGCCGCCGGGGCTTGTTACAACCAATTGTATGGGAAAGATGTCTGAAATATTATAGTATTGAACAGGATCAGTCATTGTACTGATGCCTCCTCCTAAGTTCCAGACAGAAGAAGTATAATATTGAGACGTGTTGGTGAATCGAACTTCGAAAGGTGTGCAGGAGCTTACGGAATCGTTTACACTGTAGGAAGCAATAGGTTTGTTTACTTTAATATAATCAGTTTTCGTCAGGGAATCGGAACAACCATATTGATCGGTGATTTTTAATTTTACTGAATAGAATCCTGTGTCCTTGTAAGCGTTCGAAGGAGATACTGCAGAAGAAGTAGTTCCGTCTCCAAAGTTCCACAAATTGGTAAGATTGATCCCGCTGGACTGATTGGTAAATTGAACGGTGCTTCCCGGACAGGCCAATGTATCAGCAGATGAAAACAGCGCTTTGGGACTTGTAGTAATGATATAATGGGGAATAGTTAAGCTGTCCATACAACCTTCCGCATCTTTTACCATTAACTTCACGTCGAATGTACCTGTACCAGAGTAAACATGCTGAAAAGGAGCGGAAGTATAGGTTTGTGTGTTTCCATCTCCAAAGTTCCACTGCCAGCTAAGAATTTTTGAAACTCCATCACTTACGGAAAGGTCATTGAACGTTGTTGTCAATCCTTTACATCCCGCCGTATTAACAGCCGAAAAATTAGCGGTTGGTCCTGTTATGTGGATGTAATCTGTTTTATCGGTCCGGTGCTGGCAGCCGTAAATATCTGTGATGATAAGTGAGACAGAGTAGGTGCCGGTTTTGGAATAAACAATGGCAGGCACTGAACCATATCCTGCTCCGGCGGCTGTAGAGCCCTGGCCAAAGTCCCAGTCGTAATTAACAATGCTGGATGCGTTCACATTCGTTGTGTTGAAGCCTATGTTTGCTATGCGGCAGGCACTGGTAGCGCTGGCAATAAAATCGGGCTTTTCATCAATTACTTTTATGCTTTGTGTTATTGAATTATTGCAGGTGCCGTTAGATACGGTGAGTGTCACATTGTATGTTCCAAGTGCGGGAAAAACATGAACAGGGTTCTGTTGGTTTAATGGTAACGAACCGTCACCAAAATCCCATGACCAGCTTATAGCGCCGTATGCAGGATCAACAATGGATTTATCTTCAAAGCTAAATTTCAAACGGTTATTGCAGTCCCAAAGATATTTGAATAGAGCAATGGGTGGGTTCACTTTAATATAATTGGGAATGGTGAAGGAACCAGGACAACCATTATTGATCACATGCAGCGTGACATCCAATAGACCGGTATCTGAATATTGGTGCGAAGGATTTTGCCCTGTCGAAGTACCACCATCACCAAATTCCCAATGCCATGTATCAGCTTTGTCGGTCATATCTGTAAACTGTACCGGTTGAAAAGCGCAAACCGGATTGGGAGCAGCAATAAATTTTACAGTAGGCACTTCTCCCACTTTAACAGCAGATCCCAATGAATACGTTTCCGTGCAACCCGTGCTTGTAGTAATAGTTAGCGAAACCGTATAAGTTCCCCGCGCAGGATAAATATGCGACGGAGTGGGAACAGAACTTTTAGGAGTTCCATCCCCAAAATCCCAGGAGTAAGAAGTAACTGCATCAAGTGTAGAAATGGTTGCTACCGGAGAAAAACTGTACGGAATACAACCTTCCACAGGCAAAGATGGAAAACTGATTTTTGGACGGATAATGTTTATATAATCTGTTTTCTTCACAGTGTCTGTACATCCCGAGTTATTGGTTACTACCAATTGCACTGTAAAATTTCCATAGCTCGTGTACGTATGCGAGGGATTTTGTTCGGTAGATGTTGTGCTGTCACCAAAATTCCAAAGCCATCCTACTGCGTTGGTTGATTGATCCTGAAAGTTCACCGTTAAATCGGGCTGGCATTTAGACGTGGTATTGGCGGTAAAGTCAGCTACCGGCCTTGGTAATATTTTTATTGATTTCGAAAAAGAATCGGTGCAATAACTATAGGTATTATATAAGGTGACCTTATAAATATTCGGAACAGAATAGATTTCAACAGGATTTATGTTTGATGATGTATTTCCGTTACCAAAATTCCAAAGGGAGCTGACAGCTGCGGGAGTAGAGGTATTCAAAAAGTTAGCCGGTGCATTAATGCAAATGCTGTCCGGTACAGTAAAATTGGTAGTGATGTTTTGGATTTTCAACACACTTGTTTTTGTAAGCGTATCTGAACAGCCATTGCTGCTGGTAGTGGCAAATGCCACGGTATAATCTCCCGGAGCAGTATAGGCATGTTGAGAATTTTGTTGTGTGGATGTGGTGCCATCACCAAAATCCCAGAACCAACTAAGCGTTCCAGGGCCTGTGGAGCTACCTGTGAAACTAATATTATAAGGAGGACGGCAAACTGTTGGCTGCGTATTACTAAAGTCTGATATCACTCCACCGGCAACCTTAATGTAATCAGGCT
>JAICTW010000270.1 GCA_025936195.1 Flavisolibacter sp. | reverse complement strand
TCACGAGATCGGTCTTTTGAAACAATTACTTCTGGAGAAAATAGAATTCAACCAACAAATTTTAAATTTTTTTGACAGCAGCGGTAAAGCCAACGCTGAAAAACTGATCAGCACTGATAAAGGAACAACTATACGCGACAGTGTGATTTCGGTGATCACAAGAATTGAGAGCAACAGACAGGCAAAACTTCGCACCATTGTCGGCTCCATTGAACTAACCGGGAAAAGAGCAAGGCTCTGGGGATTTGTTATAACGGCAGTGGCATTGATCGCATTAATCGCCGCCTTTTTGTTTGTTACCAATCAGGGCAGGCAACAACAGCGCATGATCAAAGCGTTGAATGAATCGGAAAGGAGGAGTAAAGATCTGGCCTACATGCAGGAGCAATTTTTAGCCAACATGAGTCATGAGATTCGTACGCCAATGAATGCCATGCTTGGATTTACCAACCTGCTGAAACGAACGGAATTAAATCCAATGCAAAGAGAATACGTGCAGAACATTCATTCCGCAGGTGAAAATTTACTAACCCTTGTAAACGATATTCTCGACCTGTCGAAAATAGAAGCGGGCATGATGCACATGGAAGAAACCCGCTTTAGTTTGCGCAGCATGATCAGCTCTGTAGGTGCCATGTTCATTGAAAAGATCAGGGAAAAAGATTTGAAGTTTGAAGTTTTCATTGACAAAGATGTTCCTGATATCTTATGTGGTGACGCCATAAAGCTCACACAGGTATTGGTGAATCTTGTCAGCAATGCCGTAAAGTTTACCGATAAAGGTTCCATTACCATTCATGCTCAATTGCTTTCACAAACTGAAACAGAAGCCGGCATCCGCATCTGCGTAAAGGATACCGGAATTGGTGTGGCGCGGGAAAAACAGTCGGCTATCTTTGAACGTTTTCAGCAGGCTGAATTGGAAACTACACGGCGGTTTGGCGGAACCGGTCTGGGATTGTCCATAGTGAAGCAATTGATCGAATTACAGGGCGGAAGCATTCGTCTAAAAAGTGAATTAGGTAAGGGATCTGAATTCATCATTGAATTAAAATACAAATTGCCCGATCTCGCACAACTATATTCCGAAGCACTTGCCGAACAGGAGGAGCAGGTGCCTTTGCAAAAAATTAAAGTGCTGGTGGCTGAAGACAATCCAATGAACCAGCAATTGATCAAACACCTGATGAAAAGCTGGTCTATTGATTACACCGTTGTAAGCACAGGTGAAGAAGCGGTGGAAGAATTAAGCGAGAATCCATATTCCATTGTGCTGATGGATATACAAATGCCGGATATGGATGGCTACACCGCTACTACTATTATTCGTAACGAATTAAAAATGGATGTGCCCATCATTGCCATGACAGCGCATGCCATGGTAGGTGAAAAAGAAAAATGCCTGCAGCTTGGCATGAATGATTATGTTTCGAAACCCATTAAAGAAACCGTTTTGTATAACATTATAGCAAGGCACGCACAGCACATTCCTGACAAAACAGAAGCTACACAGCCCATTGATCTTAATTATTTGCACCAACTTTCCGGTAATGACAAAAATTTTGAAAAAGAAATATTGAAGCAATTCCTGGTGCAGGCGCCGGCTGAACTTTCACAACTGCAAACATGTATTCGGGAAGATGATTTTGACGGAACAAGAAGAACAGCACACAGTTTAAAATCCACCGTAGGATATGTTGGTCTTGCGCAGGAACTGCATCCTTTTTTGGAGCAAATAGAAAAGGATGCCGTGGTACAAAATGCCACTCAATTTCAAAGCAATTTTGACTTGGTAAGAACCAGATGTGAACAGGCGTTGAACGAGGTGAAAGCCTTGCTGGACAATGGTTTGGTTTAACAGATCATTGGTAGTAAAGGGCACAAATCTTGACATTAAAAAGCGGCTTTACACTTACCTAAACGAATATTTTTAGGCTTTCATCGAAACAATCCTTTTTGGCCGGATTTGCAGCTGTACTTTTATGCTGCCTTCTGATAGTATTAGATCGAAAGATATTCTACATATAGATAAAAGTCTTGGTTTCGTATGGTTAAGGGTGAAGCCCTGCTATTCTTAGCGGGGCACTTTTTTTCAGAATAAAAATATTTAATAAAGCTGCTTCCGGTTATGCCATAACTGAAAGGAAGCAATGTCCTAATCAAAGCGTCCTGTTTCTACAGGAGGCTTTTCTTTTATCACAGATTCCGCTGATTTATTTTTTGATTACACTGATTCTTCTATTCAGTTCTTCGCTTCTTTATTCATCTCTTGTACAATCATTTTTTATGAACTGCCTTTGAATGCTGTTATTGATCTTCTTGTTTTATATTTTGCTGATAGCTGTTTGCATTGCGTAGGTGTTTTGATTGATCATTTCATTCATTTTCATTCAACAGGTCGGGCCTTCTTTCCTGTGTTCTTTGCATGGCCTGCTCCTGCCTCCAGTCATCAATCTTTTTGGGGTCGCCACTCAGTAAAACATCCGGCACTTTCCATCCTTTAAATTCGGAGGGGCGGGTATAAACCGGAGGTGATAATAAATTGTCCTGGAAAGAATCGGTCAATGCAGAAGTCTCATCATTCAACACACCCGGAATCAACCGTCCGATAGCATCAACTAAAACCGCTGCTGCCAATTCACCTCCGCTAAGCACATAATCGCCAATAGAAATTTCTTTAGTGACGTAGTGTTCACGAATGCGTTCATCAATGCCTTTGTAATGGCCGCAAATCAATAATAAGTTTTCGTTTAGTGAAAATTGGTTGGCTGTTTTTTGATTGAGAGTGCTACCATCAGGTGTCAGGTAAATGATCTCATCATAATTTCTTTCTTTTTTCAACTGCTCAATAGCATTGGCGAGCGGTTCGCACATCATTACCATTCCGGCTCCGCCGCCATACTGGTAATCATCAATCTGCCCATATTCGTTCACAGCCCATTGCCTCAAATTGTGGACATGTACCTCAAGCAGGCCCTTGCTTTGTGCTCTTTTCATGATTGAATGTGATAAGGGGCTCTGCAGCAGCTCGGGTAAAACAGTAAGAATGTCAATTCGCATGAAGCAAAGATAGCTTGCAACAAAAAGCTGCTGAACTACAGCAGCTTTTTGAATAAGCAGTTCATCTTTAAATGAAAACTAACTCTGGATTCCCTGAAGAGAAATACGTGAATCAATAAAGAATAGTTGCTGTTGCTTGTCCACAATTTTTGGGTGAAGACTGCGTTTTCAGCTTGAGGAACGGTCTTTGTGCACTAATTGATAATCTCATGTATCATGGAAATGAAGTGGAATGAATTAGATGTTGACACCCTGAAAACACTGTACGAACAGGAAGCCAGTAGTTTAAAATCGGCGCTTTTAAAGGGAACTCCCTGGGAAGATCTGAGAGAACAAAGACAAAAAGTGACAGAGCTTTCGATTGCTCTTCATAAAAAGATCCACACTTCAACCAATCCAGCGGAATCCACAGACAGAAGTACAAAACGGGTGCAGCGATAATTATTTACAAAATTTCAAAAGCTTATCCAAAGCGGCGCTAAGAGTACTGAACGTTGGCGGTTTGGTAACCATTTCAGTATTGAATTTTTTGCAGTAAAGTTTATCTAACTCACTTTCAGAAGTGGTAAAAACTACCACCGGAACTTCATGATAATCTTTGGAGGTTTTGATAATGGAAAGGGTTTCCTTTCCGTCGAGTACCGGCATATTAATATCAAGGATGATCAAACAGGGAAGGTCTGATTTTTCTTTTGCTGCATGTAAATAATCAAGCGCTTCTTTTCCGTTATGAACTTCTATAATTTCATAATCTCTCTTTGTCTTACGCATGATCTCCTGCATCATCTGCAGATCATCATAATCGTCATCGGCCCACAAAATAGTTTGTTTCGCCACAGGTTCATTTTTATAAAACTGCTAAATCCCGAAGAGTAGAAGCAGTTTATGGTTCCGGGTAAAGATAATTTATCCAGTCTGCCGAACAGGCTGCCATAGACAGGCAGGTGAATATTGCCGATGAAGCCTCATTTGAGTATGATAAATATCTTTCCTGTACTTTAATTTTTGACAAGCAGAATGCAGCGGTGCTTCTTTATATTTACAACACACATAATGCACAGAAAATTTCTTCTTGAAAAACAGTATAAAGCATGGATTTTGAAGTCAGCAATTCAGGAGGAACAGGATTATGACGCTGTTGGAATTTCAATCTCTGTCAAAAGAGGAGCAGATAACCATTCTTTATCACCAGGGCGTGTATGTAGGAAAGAGAAAAGCTGATAAGCATACATTGTTGTTATATCAGTTGGAAAGTTTTTATGTGGAGCTGTCGTATGTAAACTACCGCCGGTCTGTTTATAAAATCCATGTCACAGATGCAACCATTGTTTTAGATCCTTATCTGGAACAAATAACCATTGAATATTTAGTGATGTAACAAGCTTTACGATAAATTTGCAGCCAGCCGCATGTTGAAACCTGTAACCCCAAAGAATATTGTCTTTTACGCCGATGATGATACCGATGACCTGGAACTGGTTCAGGATGCTTTTGCCCGTTTTACCAACAACGTAGAAGTGGTAACCGCAAAAGATGGCGTACAGGCATTGACCTATCTGCAATCATTAAATGAGAATTCGCCAACACCCTGCCTCATTATACTCGATATCAACATGCCTTTATTGAATGGGAAAGACGTACTGAAAAAAATTAAAACACTGCCACGATTTGAATCGGTGCCTGTTGTATTATTTACCACTTCATCCTCGCCACAGGACAGAGAGTTTGCTCAAAAGCACGAGGCTGGTTTTGTCACCAAACCCCTCGACGTTTCTCAAATGCAAAGAATCGCTGAAGCTTTTGTGGAGCATTGTTCCGATGAGATCAAAAGGAATATACGCAAGCGTTTTAGCTGATTTTATTCTTCTTCACCAAAAAATTCATCC
>JAICTW010000369.1 GCA_025936195.1 Flavisolibacter sp. | reverse complement strand
TTTCCTTTGTATCCCGAATTAGGTTCGTACGTATTTGGAATTGTCGAGTAGTTTTCAGGAAGGTTGTAAATCAGTTTGTTATGATCCAACGTATTCAATCCATTTGGTTATTGCTTGCTGCTGTTTTTGCTTTTCTTACTTTCAAATTACCTTTTTACCAGGGGGCAGTTTTGCAGGCGATGAATGCAAAACCAGAAGTAGATGCTCAATCTACCATTTGGTTAACCATTGTAGCTGCACTAACCGGAGCGTTGGCTTTCATTGATATATTCTTTTTTAATAATCGTAAGCTGCAATTACGTATTTGTGTGTTCGGAATTATTCTGTCTCTTATTTTAATTGCCCTTTGTTTTGTGGAAATGACAAAGTTTGAAAATGGCAGCCTTGCACTAAGTTGTATTATTTATTTCGCCATCATTGCATTTTATATTCTTGCGTTGAACGGAATCAGAAAAGATGATAAATTGATTAAGAGCATGGACCGTTTGAGGTAACGGGCATTAGAACTTAGCAACAAATTATTTAGAGCGATAGAGAATATCATCATACAAAACAATAGACGGCTTGTGAGGATACAAGCCGTGGTTACAAAGCATAAACCAACAGCAATAAACTTTCCCTTCAAAAACTTATACACATCACAATAAATTGATTTGCGAGAAGCTTGCTGGTTGGTATTTCCCTCTATCTTTGAAACCACTGCAAGACTCCGATCCTCTGAAGAAAATCGCTTTCCTATTTCCTACTGAACGCATTTAATTTATTCAACTAAATTTTTCACATGAAAAAATTTTACCTGCTTATTGCAAGTACATTAATCCTTTGCCTTGTAACGAAAGCTCAGGTTGTTATTAGCGAAGTATATGGAGGCGGCGGCAACAGTGGCGCCACTTACAAAAACGATTTTATTGAGTTGTATAACAGCGGCACATCGGCTGTAAACCTTTCCGGATGGTCCGTTCAATACGCAAGTTCAGCAGGCACTACATGGCAGGCCACCAATTTATCAGGAATCATACCTGCGGGTGGTCATTATTTAATTCAGGAAGCTGCAGGCAGCGGAGGAACTACCAGTTTGCCTACTCCTGATGCTACGGGAAATATTGCCATGTCCGGAACCAGTGGTAAGGTCATTTTATGCAATGTAACAACCAAACAAACTGTATCAAATCCTGCAGGTTCGCAGATCATTGACAAAGTAGGTTATGGCTCTGCAAACGGTTATGAGGGTTCTGGCCCTGCACCTGGTTTAAGCAACACTACTTCGGCACAAAGAAATGCTGCCGGAACAGACACAAACGATAATGCTGTTGATTTCACAGAAGCGGCACCCACTCCAACCAATGCCACCGGCGGTGCCGATGTTACTGCACCAACTATTTCAACCTCTTTTCCTGCAAATGGTTCAACTGATATTGCCACTTCTTTTACTGCTTCCATTACATTTAATGAAACGGTACAAAAAGGAAACGCGGGAAACATCTTCATTAAAAAATTATCAGACAACAGCATCGTTCAAACGATAGATATTAGCAGTCCGGCAGTTACCGTCTCTGGCAGTACGGTATCTTTTGATGTTTACTCACTTGATTTCAATAGCAGTTATTTTGTTGAGATCACTGGCGGTTCTTTCAAAGATTTGGCGGGAAATAGTTTTGAAGGAATTACCGGCAGCGATGCATGGAAGTTTACCACAGCAGCAGGTCCTGTTTCAGGAACACTAGGGGCCACTTATAGCTTTAATACCTGCGGCTCCAATTTAGCCGATGGCTTCACGCAATTCAATGTGCTGGGTGATCAAAAATGGGCCTGCACCAGTTTTGGTGTAGATGCTTCGCATACAACAACAGGCAGTGCACCAAATGGTTTGCAGATCAATGGATTTTCAGATACAAATATTCCCAATGAAGACTGGCTGATCTCACCTGCATTTGATCTTACAGGAACAGCTTATCCGTTGCTTTCTTTCTGGAGCAGAAATGCCTTCAACGGCAAGCCGCTGGAACTTAAAGTTTCAACAGATTACCCAGGCACAGGTGATCCCAGAAAGTATACATGGACAGATCTGAATGGAAAATTCCCGGACCAAACTTCCAATGTATGGACACTTTCGGGCAATATCAATTTGTCCGCATTTAAATCCACAAAAACTTTCATCGCTTTTGTATATACATCAACAGATGAAGATGGCGCAAGATGGACACTGGATGATATTACAGTGACGAATTCCCTGACACCGCCACCGCCATCGCTTACAACAAGCACCACTGATGTTCAATTTACATTTGTTGCCAATGGTTCCAACGCGGTGAAGACATTCAACTTCACAGGAAATGATCTTACCAATGATGTGACAATAACTTCAACGGGGACATTTGAAATTTCAAAAGATGGAATCACATTCAATCCTTCGATTACATATTCTGTTGAGGAAGCCAATAATGTAAACGAAACAGTTTATGTAAGATTTGCTCCCACACAAAAGAACCGGGATTATACCGGAACCATAACAGTTTCCACTTCAGATTTATCGGATGTTGTGAACCTGAAAGGAACAAGCATTGATCCTGCAACAACATTGGAAGTTGTTAACTGGAATCTGGAATGGTTTGGAAGTACCGATCCCTCTCTCGGTCCGACGAATGATGACCTGCAGGAACAAAATGTAAAAACAGTTTTACAAAATGTAGGTGCTGATGTTTATGGCCTGGTGGAAGTAGTGGATGAATCCAGGTTAGCGGATATTGTAAGTCAAATGCCCGGATATACTTATGTCATTGGCAATTATGGTTCGCATGTAAATCCTCCGGATCCAAAAGGCGGTCCTTTATCAGAAGCGCAAAAGCTGGCGTTTGTTTATAAAACATCTGTATTCAGCAATGTAAGCGTGAGGCCACTGATCAATAATCAAGACGTAAAAAGCACTTCGTATAACAACTGGTCAAGCGGAAGATATCCATTGCTGATGACTGCTGATGTAACCCTGAATTGTGTAACCAAGCGAGTCAATTTCATTTTAGTTCATGCTAAAGCAAATACATCACCAACAGCTACTTCTTATGCAAGAAGGCAGTCGGCAGCAAACGAATTGCATGATACTATTCAAACCTACTTTGCTGATGAAAATGTAATCGTGCTGGGTGATTTCAATGATGATTTGGATCAAACGATCACTTCGGGAATTACGCCTCCGGTTACTTCATACAGTGCGTTTACTACAGATAATGATAATTTCTTTTCACCAACGCTGTCATTAAGTAACGCAGGAAAGAAATCAACCGTGAGCTATAATGACATGATTGATCATGTGATGTTAAGCAATGAAATGCAGGCCTATTATATGCCTTCAACTGCTTCGGTTTTGACGGACGTAACTTCACTGATCAGCAATTATGGTTCTACTACTACTGATCACTATCCGGTATTTACCCGTTATAAATTTGAAGCACCGGCACCACCGGTTGTGACATCGTGCCCAACTGTACCTGCATTTTGTGTGAACACGGATGGAGCCTACACAATTCCGGCATTCACGGCAGCAACTGTATGCGGTTCCATAAACTACGGTTATGTAATTACAGGAGCTACCAACAGAAGCGGAACTACAAATGACGCCAGCGGAAAATTTGAAGTGGGTACGAGCATCATTACCTGGTTTGCTGTGGATGCGGCAGACGATACTACAAAATGTCAAACAACCGTTGTGGTGAATGCTAATCCTGCTGTTAGCATCCCGGATGCCTATGCATTGACTTCAGGTGTGTTGCCAAATACAGTTTATGATGGTTATACACCGGCTTCTTCTGTTACGCTGAATGCTGAGATAACTGGCGGATCACCTGATTATACATACAATTGGAGCAATGGTTCACATGCTTCTTCGGCAACAGTGAATCCAACAGTTACAACAACATATAATCTTACCGTAACAGATGCCAATGGTTGCCACGGCAGTGCTGATAAAACCATTTCGGTGGTGGATATAAGAGCCGGAAAGAAATTGGATAAGGTTTTTATTTGCCATTCAGCCGGCAATACGCATTCTATTCAGATTGATGGAGCGGCAGTTCCTGCACATTTGGCTCATGGAGATATGTTGGGCAGTTGTGAAATGGTTGCACCATCCGTTACCAACA
>JAICTW010000059.1 GCA_025936195.1 Flavisolibacter sp. | reverse complement strand
CTGAATGTTCCGGCAATGCTGGATTGTCCATTGGTCATTATTTTTCTGAAAACCAATCATGGTTGCCAATGTAAATGAAGAAGGAGATAGGGTTTTAGACGTGGCAAAAGCAGACAAATCTTATTAAAGCAGCTTAGCGGTTTTCAATACTCTGATTGGAAGTACAACACTGGTTCAGTTTTGTTTCTTCGTATCCACACTCACACTCACTTTAGTTCCTTTGCTTTCTTCACTTTCAATTTGCAGCTTGCCATTGATGGAATCGGTCCTGCCCTGCATATTGCGTAAGCCGAAGCTTTGCCTGTTTGCACGCTCAAAGCCCTTGCCATTGTCACTAACCGAAAGTTCGATTTTATCTTCCTTTTGCTCCAGTATGATTTTTACTTCTGTTGCCTGTGCATGATGCATTACATTAAGCAGTGCTTCCTGGCAAATTCTTAAAAGATCAAGCTTCACTTCAGGGTCCAGGTGTTTTTCATCAAACGAACTTTCATAGCTGCAGGGAATGCCGGTAAGCGCCGAGAATTCATAGCATAAGAAACGAAGCACTGCATTTAATCCCAATTCGGCAATTCGCGAAGGATTAAGAGAATACGATAGTCTGCGGATCTTTTCAATCAACATTTCAGTAGTTGCCAAAACATGGTTCATCCTTGTTTCGGAGAATTCATTCAGCTGCTGTCCGTTTGCCAGTAATTCAATGTCCATCTTTATCACGGTGGCTATCTGAGCCAATTCTTCGTGCAATTCTGTGGCAAAATACTGCCGGTCCTTCTCTACGTGTTGCTTGAAATGAGCAGCAAGGTCTTTGTATTTTTTATAGTTCTCCTCAATTTCAATTTCCACCTGTTTTCGGCGGGTAATATTCTTAGCTATGGCAAATACCTCTTCTTTTTCAGGAATGTAAACAGAGGTCCATTCCAGCCAAATTACCGCACCTGTTTTTGAAATATACCGGTTTTGAAAATTGAGAAGCGGTGTATTGCTCAATAATTGATCTCTTTTATGTGCCGTTGCTTCGCGATCGTCGGGATGAATTAATTCGGAAACGGGCCGCGAAAACAATTCTTGTTCGGAATAGCCAAGGGTCTTTATAACAGCAGGATTTACTTTTTTAAACCAGCCCGGCTTATCTACAATACAAACAAGGTCAAGCGTCTTTTCAAACAGGTCGAGCATAGGATATTCTTCTTTCTTCATATCAAATTTCACCCTCAAATTTATAATATAGCAATAACACCTGATTGCTTACTTCTCTTCATGTTTAATCCGAACCTTATTTCAGGCCTTCCCAGTTCATCTAATATCCATAGTTGCTGACAAGTCACGTCTAAACCACTGATCTGTAAGGTGAGTATATCTAAGGCAATTCTCTTATGCGGAAAATACGGAGCGACTAAGTATTTTTTCTTAGAAAAGCTTGTATTTACCATTAATTACTGGTTACTTTGCTAAGTAGATCCACTTAAAAACCAGAATCAAAACCCTATAGAAAACAAAATTGGTCCGACTATGAAACAAAAGCTCACCCGCTATAAAGGATTTCGTCCTTTTCATTTTTTATCGCAAAATTTTTTTGTTTGGTCTTATGTAGTTGGTTCAACTACAAAAGCTTCACAGAGCAGCCGGTTCATCGAATATTCCATTTTGTTTTCCAGTAAAGTTTGGATTCATTGATCCATGCTAAAGCCAATCAATCTGCAACCCCGAAAAACTCCTAACACCGTATTTTATGAAAACAAGTCTACACCTCTTCGTCCTGTTAACTATTTCTTTCTCTGTTTCCGCACAGAGCTATACACTGAACTGGGCTTCTTCCTTTTCTCCAGCCTGGGGCATCGGCGCCATACATGGCAATGCGTATAATATTGGCGGGTCGGGAATTAATTGCGGCGTTAACATCGCAAAATCAGGCGGTGCATTTGCCAGTTATGGAGCTTATAGTGCGCCAATGGTTAACTCCGGCATGATGTCAGTAGGAGGTTCTAGCAGTAATATACTCGTGGCTCTTGACTATACAAACCCATCCCAGTACACCGATATTACATTTACGTTTTCAACCCCAGTTTATAATTTAAGTTTCAATCTTGGCGATATAGACCGTCTTGACAATACCAGTAATAGTTATTTCGACAGGGTAACAATTACAGGAACAATTGGCGCCACTACTGTAAACCCAACTCTAACAAAATATGACGCTGTAACCGATCCAAATTTTCTTACTATCTCGGGAAACAAGGCCTATGTGAATAAAGCAAGCGGGATGGCTGGAAATACGGCATCCGATGCCAGCGACCAAAAAGGGACTATCAAAATTAATTTTACAGGTGAAATGATAAGCTCTCTTACCATCCACTACGATAATCTTGGCGGTGTAATTTCTGATCCTGGTGTACAATTCGTTGGTATTGGCAATCTTATTTTTTCAAAACCATCGCCGCTTGCTGTTCAACTTACTTCTTTTGAAGGACAGAATGATGGAGGGAAAAATACATTAAAATGGCAAACAGCAAATGAAAGCGAAATGGCTTATTATATTGTTGAACGCAGTGAAAACGGTAGAGATTTTAATGAAGCCGGAAAAGTGATAAGCCATAATTCAACCGTTACTGCAGAATATACAATCAATGATAATAACGTAGCCAGCAGCTATTATTACCGACTGAAAATGGTAAACAATGATGGCAGTTTTACCTATAGCAAAACAGTGCTGGTGCGTTACAGTAATGCTGCAGAAGTAAAAGCATTTCCTACGGTGTTTACCTCTTCCCTGAAGATAATTGTATCATCGTTGAAAGCGGAAACAATACCGCTTATGGTAACGGACCTCTCCGGCAAAACTGTTTATCAGCACCCTTACAAAGCAAAACAAGGTATCAATGCATTTTCAATAGAATTACCTGCAAGTCTGGCAAGAGGCCAGTATTTCGTGACGGCAGGGAACGGCAATAAATCTATTGCTGTAATTAAGCAATAAGGCTGTTTTAAAATAGGAAACTTATCGCGATCTGTTCTGTAACTGACGATCGTCTGTTTTTCTAATTCAATTTTGAAAATATCGGAACTTTGCAAAATATACATTGCTTTTCTACTGATCAATGAACAAGGCAAAATGCATTTTGTTATCTGTTTTCCTTTGTGAATTTTTTGCTTCCTGCAAAGGGCAGAAACCATTTGGAACTGGTGAATTAACCCCAAAACAAACCATTGCCTTAACCGGTGTAAAAGGACGCATTGATCATTTGGACATCAACCCGAGAGATCAAATTGATTATATAGCTGCACTGGGTAATCATTCTCTTGAAGTAGTTGATCTCAAAACTGGCAAACACCTACATTCTATTAAAGGTTTGGAGGAGCCGCAGGGAGTAGCTTTTATTCCGCAGACCAATGAAATTATAGTGGCTGATGGAGGAAACGGCAATTGCCATTTTTACAATGCACAAACATTTCAAAATACGGCAACCATTCATTTAAATTCCGATGCTGATGACGTACGCTACGATTCAGCGGGTCAAAAAATATATATTGGTTATGGAAACGGCGGCATTGCTGTTATTGATGCACAAAAACATGAAAAGATCGCTGATGTACAACTGCCTGCGCACCCGGAAGGATTTCAATTAGACAAACGACTGGATAAATTATTTGTCAATGTTCCGGAGTCAGAGCAGATAGATGTAATTGATCTAAAGAATTGGAAGGTGTCGGAGAAATGGAAGACAACTTACGGCGCTAATTTTCCAATGGCAATTGATCCGGTAGATCATATTCTTTTTATCGGTTACCGTCATCCCGGCAAATTAGTTGCCTTAGATGCAGTAACGGGGAAAACAATTACTACTGCTGATTTAATTACCGATGTAGATGATCTTTATTTTGATAGCCGCACAAAAAAGGTTTATGCAAGTGGTGGAGGCGGCGCCATAAATGTTTACCTGTTCAATAATTCACAACTAAAGCAAGTGGCGAATATTCCTACACGCAACGGCGCAAGAACTTCCCTGCTTGTTCCTTCTTTAAACATTTTTGTTTTAGCTGAAAGGGCCAGCGAAGGCAAGGAGGCTCAATTACAAATATTTACTGGTGATTAATGCTTCTTATTGTCAAAGCTCTAACCGGCAAACTTTATCCCGCTCCAAAACATAGTGTACACTTCGTTTATAACTGAATCCGTTAATTTTTTATTGGAGAAATAAGCTTTCTTCACAATTTCATTAATAATGCCGAACAGGTAAGAAACTACCAGTTCAACCTCTGTATTTTTGATCTTTTTGTTTTCGATGCCTTCCTTAATCAGTGTAAACAATGGAGCCAATGCTTTTTGTTTTTTCTTCAAATCCATCAGGTCCACGAAGGGAGAATGGTAGGATTGTTCGAGAAAAGCCGACACTTCAAAATGCTTCATCTTGAAGTAAATGATGTTGCGAAATAATTTTTTCATCCGCTCTTCAAAAGAAAGCGTAGTGTCAACACCTTCAAAATAATGACATGCCGATTTCTCCCTGCACTCTGCAAACAGTGCTTTGATTAACTCATCCTTGTTTTTAAAATAGATATACAAAGTGCCTGTGGCAATACTGGCTTCTTTGGAAATATCACACATGGTAATGCCGGCAAGCCCACGGTCTTTCACCAGCGATAGCGTCGCTTTATAAATGGCATCCACCTTTGATTCATCCCTGCATCTCATCCATCAAAAATAAATGAATATTTATTCAGTTTTACCGTACTTTGCACCTCACCCATTTTTCTGGAGTGAATTATAACGCCTGCTTGCTCCCAAACGAGAACCAATTAGTGTATGAAGAAGACCTTTGTTTTTCTTTCCCTTTTGATTTCTGTAGAACTGTTGAATGCACAAACTGGCAATGATAGTTTGCTGGCTGCTGCTACTTTGCAACAGTGCATTCAGTATGCATTGGACCACCAGCCTTCCGTTAAACAGGCGCAGTTGCAGGAAGAGATCGTTGCTTATAATATTCGCAGCCGTCTTGCTGACTGGTATCCTCAAATTGGTGGTGTTTATTCGCTTCAGCATAATTTCCAAAGAAGCACCAGTTTTTTTAATGGCGTGGCTACACCTGTTGGAGTAAAGAATACATCAACAGGACAATTGTATTTGGATCAAACCATTTTCAATCGTGATGTTCTTTTAGCAAACCGTACCCAGGGTGATGTTCGATTACAGGCGAGACAATCCACGGCTGCAGAAAAAATTGACATCACTGCCAATGTAAGTAAAGCCTATTATGATATTATTACCACACAACAACAAATAAAAGTAGCTACAGAAAATATTGAACGATTGCAAAAGAGCCTGGAAGACGCTTACTATCGCTACACGGCAGGTGTTACCGATAAAACCGATTATAAGCGGGCACAAATTGCTTTGAACAATACTAAGGCCACCAAGCAAATTAATGAAGCAGCGCTAATTGCCAAGTTGGAGAACCTGAAAAATTTTATGGGCTATCCTGTTAATGCTCCGCTCAGTGTTGTTTACGATAGTTTGCAAATGGAAAGAGAGGTAGGCTTCGACACCTTGCAGCGGCCCGATTTTTCCAAAAGGATCGAATACCAGCAACTGCTGACCCAAAAAAGTTTGCAGCAGGCCAATGTAATTTATCAGCGAAATGCCTTTTTGCCCAATGTATCAGCAACGGCAGTTTATAATTTAAATTATCTCAATAACAATTTTGGAAAACTGTACGGAGCCAATTATCCCAATTCTTTTATTGGCTTAACCGCAGGCATTCCCATTTTCCAGGGCGGGAAAAGAAAGGCCAATGTAAAAGCGGCGCAATTAACCGTAGCGCAAATTGATTGGGAATTGATCGATCTCGAGAGTGAGATCAACAGCCAGTATGCTACTGCATTAAGCAATTACAAAGGAAGTCTTGCTAATTATTTAGCATCGAAAGAAAATGTGGACCTGGCGCAGGAAGTATATGATGTGATCAATCTTCAATATAAAGCCGGTGTTAAAACCTACCTGGAAGTGATCAATGCAGAAACAGATTTGCGAACATCGCAGATAAATTATTTCAACGCATTGAACCAGGTGCTGTCGAGCAAGGTAGATGCAGAAAGAGCTTTAGGATTGATCGCTTATTAAAAATATTCGGCGTTTTATACTATTCAAAATTGTACAAACAAGATGCAATCAAAATTCAAATATTCGGTTCTTATCGCCGCTATTGTAGTTGTTTCGTGTAAAGATAAAACAACAACGCAGCCGGCCACACCTCCTCCCGTTTATGTATCTGTAATCACAGTAAAAGATACAGTAGCCGGTTCTTACGATGAATATCCTGCTACATTAACTGCATTGAATGAAGTGAAGCTTACTGCACAGGTGAATGGATACATTACCGGTGTTTATTTCAAAGACGGTGACAAAGTAAGCAAAGGACAGAAATTATATACAATAGATCAACAGGTGTATGGAGCCAATCTTCAACAAGCCATTGCCAATATGCAGGTGCAGCAAACCAATCTGGTGAAAGCACAAAAGGATGCTGACCGTTATCACGATCTGGAAAAGCATGATGCTATTGCAAAGCAACAGGTAGACTATGCCGATGCCGCATTGGATGCTGCAAAAAAACAGGTGGCCGCAGCTCAGGCCAATGTAAATGCAGTAAGGGCTAATGTTGGGTTTGCTGTGATCAGAGCTCCTTTCAGCGGAACGATTGGTATTTCACAAGTCAAAACGGGAACAGCTGTTGTGGCAGGACAAACCATTTTAAATACCGTATCAACGGATAATCCCGTTGCAGTGGACATCAACGTAAATCAAAATGATATTTTCCGCTTTTTAAAATTGCAACAGCAAAAGCAGGACAAATTTGATACAACGTTTACGCTTTACTTCGGCAGTGAACGATATGATTATCCCGGAAGAATTTATTTGATTGACCGGGCTGTTGATCCGCAAACCGGAACCATCAAAGCAAGATTGCTTTTCCCTAATCCAAAAGGAATGTTGAAGCCGGGAATGAATGCAACAGTACGCGTAGCTACAAACAATACAACACCATCCATTGTGATCCCTTACAAAGCCATTACCGAGCAATTGGGTGAAAATTTTACGTATGTAGTTGGAGACAGCAGCAAGGTGAGACAACAAAAAGTGGAGCTGGGAACACAAATAGGAGGCAGTGTGGTAGTGAAGAACGGCTTACAACCCGGCGATAAAATAGTGGTGGAAGGTGTTCAGAATTTACACCAGGGATCCGTGATCACAACAACTCCTTTGCAACCGCAAATACAGAAAAAATAATTTTTAAAAGAAACCAGGAACTGAGGATAACAACTCGTGAACAGGTGAACTTGTAAACTTTAAGCATGATCGCAGAAACTTTTATCAAACGTCCGGTCACCGCCATTGTTGTTTCTATTGTGATCGTTTTTGTAGGTATCATTGCCATGGCAACTTTGCCGGTTGCCCAATATCCTGATATTACTCCGCCTACTGTAAATATTAGCGGCAACTTTACAGGAGCCGATGCAGAAACAGTTGAACAAACGGTAACCACGGCTATTGAAACACAAGTGAATGGTTCACCTGGCATGTCATATATATCGAGCAACAGTACTTCAAGCGGACAAAGCTCCATAACTGCAACCTTCAATGTAGGCACCGATGTAAACATTGCAACGCTGGATGTTCAAAACCGGGTAAGTGTGGCCCAGCCTACTTTACCAGATGCTGTAAAACGTTTGGGCATTACAGTAAGAAAAAGAAATCCGGCCATAATGGTGGCTCTGGCTTTTTACTCTCCGCAGGGTACACACGACTCAAAATTCATTGGCAACTTCACCAATATTTACATGAAGGATGTGTTGCAACGTGTACCAGGCGTAGGAGATGTGGTAACACGTGGCGCCGATTTCAGTATGCGCATCTGGCTCAACCCTGATAAACTCGCCGCACTCAATCTAAGTCCTTCTGATATTACCGCTGCACTTAGTGAACAAAATTTGCAGGTGGCTGCGGGAACTATTGGTGCTACTCCCCAGCCAGAGCAACAAAGTTTTGAGTACAGGGTGCTTACCAACAGCCGGATCAATACAAAAGATCAATTTGAAAACATCATTGTGCGGAACTCCTCCACGACGGGCAGTCTGGTTTATTTAAAAGATGTGGCCCGTGTTGAATTGGGTGTGTTCGATTATAACAACAATGCGTATGTAAATGGAAAGCCCTGTTCCTTTCTTTTGATTTACCAGGCGCCGGGCGCCAATGCCCTAAGCACTTATGAAGGCATTCAAAAGGCATTGACAGAAGCCCGTAAAACCTTTCCCAACGATATTGATTATTTAATTCCGCTAGAAACGGTTTCGGTAGTGAAAACTTCCATCAAAGAAGTGGTATATACTTTATTGGAAGCATTAGCACTGGTAGTATTGGTGGTGTTCTTATTCCTTCAAAACTGGAGAGCAACCTTGATTCCTTTGTTAGCAATTCCTGTTTCGTTAATTGGAACATTCAGCTTCTTTGTTCTCTTTGGTTTTACTATAAACACGCTTACACTTTTTGCCTTTGTACTGGCCATCGGTATTGTGGTGGATGATGCCATTGTGGTAGTGGAAGCCGTGCAACATTATATTGATCATAATAAAATGTCGCCGCGTGAAGCTACCCGTGCAGCTATGAAAGATATATCAGGACCTGTAATTGCCATTGCATTGATTTTAGCTGCGGTGTTTGTGCCGGTTGGATTCATTCCGGGTATTGTAGGAAGATTGTACCAACAGTTTGCCATCACCATTGCGGTTTCCGTGATCATTTCTGCTTTTGTTGCCCTTTCATTAACGCCGGCTTTGTGCAGCATCATGCTTCGTCCCTCAAAACCTGAAGAAGCAGCAGGAAAAAATCTTTTGGAGAAATTCTTTGCAGCCTTCAATCATTTTTTTGGACGTGTTACTTCATCCT
>JAICTW010000243.1 GCA_025936195.1 Flavisolibacter sp. | reverse complement strand
GAATTACACGAATTGGCTATTTGTTGATTGCCGTTCGCTTCTAAGCTTGAAGAATAAGGTGGCCGATTTAAGAGATAAAGAAAAAATGGTGTAATTCGCGGATTCAATCACATCATTCTAATGAATACAGCTTATTTACTTACCGGCGGAAATATTGGCGACAGGTTAGCTTATCTACATAAGGCAAAGCAGGAAATCGGCAAAAGATGCGGAAATGTTTTACGTGAATCTTCCGTATATGAAACTGCCGCATGGGGAAAGGAAGACCAGCAGGCTTTTTTTAACCAGGTGCTGAAAATAGAAACTGAACTTTCGCCGCAGCAATTATTAGCCACCATTCTTCAGATAGAAGAAGACCTTGGAAGAAAACGGGAAATGAAGTATGGACCAAGAACCATTGACATTGATATTTTATTTTTCAACAACGAGATCATTGACCAGGAAGGATTGAAAATTCCTCACCCGGAAATACAAAACAGAAGGTTTGTGATCGTTCCTTTAAGTGAAATAGCTGCCGATCAACTTCATCCTGTTTTCAATAAAACGGTTGATCAGATTTTGGCGGCCTGCACTGACCCCTTGGCGGTGAATAAATTTAGTTGATGACTTCTGCCAACAATCTTTACTTTGCCGACCATTAACGAGCCACTACTGCGGATGAAGTACACGTTTATAACCATTGAAGGAAATATTGGTGCGGGAAAGACAACGCTGGCGCATTTGCTTTCGAAACATTACAATGCACGGCTGGTGCTGGAGCAGTTTGCCGACAATCCTTTTCTTCCGAGGTTTTATGAAAACCCGCAGCAGTATGCTTTCCCTTTGGAACTATTCTTCATGGCGGAACGCTTTAAGCAATTGAAAGAATTGATCCAGCAAAAAGACCTTTTTCAAAACCTCACTATTTCGGATTACCTTTTTACCAAATGCCTGTTGTTTGCGAAAGTAAATTTGTCGGAAGATGAATTCAGATTGTACCAGCGGTTATTCGACATCATGTACCAGCAATTGATCCAGCCCGATATTTTAATTTACCTGCATGCGCCGGTGAATAAGCTTCAGCAGAATATCAAAAAGCGCAACCGTCCCTACGAGCAAAAAATTCCAAACGAATATCTTTTCAGCATACAGGAAACCTATACGCATTACATCAAACAACATAATATCAAAACACTTTTTGTAGATGTTTCCAATGCCGATTTCCTAAGCAATGAAAAACATTTGAAAGTGATACTCGATGCGTTGGAGAAAGAATATCCGGAAGGACAACATTATATAAGCTTACCTTGATCTGCGAGCGAAAGTTTGATTGTATTCCTGCACCAATCCCATGTATTCCGTTCGCAGTTCGTAGCACCATTTTAAGAACAATCTTCCGTCCGGTATTCCTTTTAACTCTTTCCGTTTCACCCAAAACACCGGGTTGTCATTCATGTAGTAAATATCAAAATCAAAACAGATTGTTTTCCCTTCCCATTGCCTGTTGGTGAAAAACACCGGCTGGTTGCCGGAGAAGTAAACAATCAATTCGGTGGAAACATTCCGGTACGAGCTCTTTTCAATGATCTTGTCGAGGAGCATGGTTTGTGGATTAGTATAAAATTTAAATTGATCCATCAACACAGGTCCTTTTTTTAAACTATCTTCTTCATCATAGATCAACTTGTCCTTTCGCTCAAGAATATCTGTTGTAATTCTGCTTTCAATTTTTTGGATAATATCATGAATGTAAACGGCAGCAGTTGAATCCTGACTAAAGCAAAATTTTGCCCAGAAGCTTATTACAATTAACAGCGGAACTTTCATTTATCCAGATTTAATGCCATCAGCCATTCATGCGGATATAGAATTTATCTGCTCCTATCTTTGTTCATTCAGAAGCTGCCATGGAATTCAAGAGGATAAGTTTGTTACCGTTAAATCACAGAGAATATCGGTTGTATATTTTTGTGCGTTTCTTTTATGTGATGGCTTTGCGCATGGTAGCAACCGTAGTGGCTTACCAATTGTTTCATCTTACCAAAAGCTCTTTTTCCATCGGAATTGTTGGATTGTCGGAGTTTATTCCTGTGTTTTCATTGGCATTGTATGCAGGTCATGTTATTGACCGCTCCGATAAAAGAACGCTTCTTTTGCGATGTGTTCTTTTATACTCCGTTTGCGTAGTGGCTTTGATCATTGTTACCCTTCCGGGTATCGAAAACAAGATAAGCATTACAGCGCTATCTTTCCTATTTTACATCATCATTTTTTGTACCGGGGCCATCCGCTCTTTTGCAGGGCCTGCCACCAGTGCCATTATTGCACAATTGGTGCCAAAGAATATTTTACAGTTTGGCGCCAGCCTAAGTTCCACAACATACCTGGCGGCTTCTATCACCGGCCATGCTTCTGCAGGTTTCCTGATTGCCCTGGCAGGCGTACATGCCAGCTTTTATGTAGTGCTGATCTATGTTTTACTGGCCGCTTATGCGTTGACAAAAATTGAAAAGAAACCCATTGCACATAATAAACTCAATGCAAGAACATGGGAAAGCGTTAAAGAAGGATTGAACTATGTATTCAAACATAAAATTTTATTAGCTGCTATTTCGCTTGATCTTTTTGCCGTGTTATTTGGCGGTGCCACGGCATTGGTCCCCGAAATTGCGGACCGCATTTTAAAAGTGGGGCCTATTGGTTTTGGATGGCTGAATGCGGCCATTGATATTGGTTCGGTCATTATGATCATCATGATCACTTTAAATCCGCTTCGAAAAAACCAGGGCTTTATATTGCTTTGCGCTGTGGGCGGATTCGGGGCCTGCATTGTTGGTTTTGGGCTTTCGCAGTTTTACATGCTGTCCTTCTTTGCACTAATGATTGCCGGAATGCTGGATGGCATCAGCGTGGTGATAAGGGCCACCATTCTGCAATTGACCACTCCCGATGAAATGCGGGGAAGAGTAAGTGCTGTAAATTCTATGTTCATTAATTCCTCAAATGAATTAGGCCAGTTTGAAAGCGGCATAACGGCCAGGTTATTTGGTGGAGCGCCACCGGCTATTGTTTTCGGTGGCATTATGACCATTGTAGTGGTTGTGGTTTCGTGGATCAAAGCACCAAGGCTGCGCAGGTTTGAGTATTAAAGGCCTAACGCCCCATTGATTCCGATAGCTATTGGAATCAACGTTCAGAATCCATTCATGCAACCAGCTTAAGGTCTTAACGGTCTATCTTCATATTTATGAAGTTAAAGCTTCTCCTTCTGTTGGCAACTGGTCTATGTTTCTTTCAATCCTACTCGCAGGACGCTTCATTTATTAAAGTACAATTCATTTACGGCTCAAGGCCTTTGAAAAAATTTAAAGACACGGAAAAAAAATGGTTTGGTGGCATATTGGGCGGACACGTAGGTATTGAAAGCGACAGCGGAAAATTTTACAGCTTCGAAAAGAACGGAAGGAATAAAATCTTTAATAGCAAACCCAATAACAGTATTTATAAAATTGAAACCGCAGAAGAATTCTGGAACATCATGAAAACCGATGAAGACAGTATTAAAACAACAACAATTATTATTCCTGTAACATACCAACAAAAACAAAAACTTGATAGCATTGCTTTAGCGTATTCAAAAAAGGTTCCTTATTGCTATTCTGTATTTGGCATGCGCTGTGGCGCTTCCACGTATGATATTCTTGCGCAGACTGGTCTTCTTCCACATTACTCGCATTTCAAAACTTACATGAAAATTTTCTATCCAAGAAGGCTGCGTAAACGCTTGTTAGCGGAAGCTAAAAAAAACAACTGGACGATTATTCGTAAAGAAGGAACCCCAAAAAGAAAATGGGAGAAGGATGTGTGAGTGAGTAGGATTCGTCGCTAATTTCACAGCATGTTAGAGCCGCAGACACTAAAATTTCTTTCCCAACTTAAAAAGAACAATAACAAAGCCTGGTTTGATGCGCATCGGGCACAATACGAAGCCGCACGGATTGATTTTTCCAATTTCATTCAACTGGTAATTGATGCCTTGCAAAAAACAGATACAACCATCACGGGTTTAACGGCAAGAGATTGTATGTTCCGCATCAACCGTGATGTTCGTTTTTCAAAAGACAAACGTCCATACAAAGAAAACTTCGGCACCTTTATTTGCAGAGGAGGAAAAAAATCTATTTACGCCGGTTACTATTTTCATTGTGCGCCCGGCAATAGCTTTATGGGTGGTGGTTTGTGGATGCCTGAACCGGTGAATCTGAAAAAAGTTCGCCAGGAAATTGATTACAACTGGGATGAATTTCAATCCATCGTAAAGAATAAAAGTTTTAAAAAGATTTACGGCGATTTGCACAAAGGTGATGATGTAAGTTTAAGCAGAATGCCCAAGGGATATGAAGAAGACAATCCGGCAATTGATTATTTGAAATTAAAAAGCCTCATTGCTGAAACAAAAGTTGCCGACGATGAGCTAACGAATTCATCCCTGCATAAGAAAACAGTTGCCGCTTTTCAAATGTTGCAACCACTTTTAAATTTTATCAATCGTTCCCTGGACAGTGAGTAATTTCAAAAAGATATTTCTTGGTAGCCTACTGTTTTTTTCTCTGTCCTGCTATTCACAAAGCACTACAATCCGGAACCTTGTTTTTGAAGGTGCCGGAATCAGGGGAATTGCTTATTCGGGAGTAATTAAGGAATTAGAATCCAAAAACATTTTAAAGGACATTCAAAGAGTTGGCGGAACTTCTTCTGGCGCTATTACCGCTTTACTTCTTTCCATAGGCTACTCTGCAGATGAGATCAGTGCTATTGTTGGAAGTACACCGTTCAAAAAATTTAACGATGGACGTTTCTTTTTCATTGGTGGCATCAATCGTGTCCAGAAATACTTCGGCTGGTACCGCGGTCAGCAATTTGAACGATGGTTATCAGATTTAATTAAAGCCAAAACAAATAACCCGGAAATCACATTCAGCCAATTAAAACAAAGAGGATGTAAAGATTTGTATGTAACCGGAACCTGTTTGAACAAACAATCATTAATTGTTTTCTCCAACGAGAATTATCCCGACATGAAAGTGAAGGATGCTGTTCGAATATCTATGAGCATTCCGCTTTACTTCGAAGCTGTATTCATTGATAATAAAGGCAAGGCTTTTCATCATCCAAAAAACAAAACAGAATTAGACATAATGGTTGATGGAGGCTTTATTGCCAATTTCCCCATTAAGATTTTCGACAGCACAAAGTATTTTGATCCTGTCAAACCCAATTCCTTTGCGCCAAATCCGCAAACTATTGGTTTTAGATTTGACCGTGAGGATCTAATTCAAAATG
>JAICTW010000404.1 GCA_025936195.1 Flavisolibacter sp. | reverse complement strand
CACTGCTTCTTTCATTCCACTATTAATTATCAAATTTAGTTTATCGGTTACGGACCTTTTGAAGCTCGGCAAGGACAATAGATCAACTCCCCAGAAGGCGTCGCTTAACACAACCTGCACGAGAGAAGCTGTGCTTAATCCAGCCCAACGTTTATAAAACAACTCGGCCTGGTCATCCTGTATCAAATAGTTTTCACCATTGAGCTCACCATAATATTGATCGCCTTTTTTTACCACTGCTTTCATAAAATAAATGTAAGCGGCGAATCCAAGTGCAATGGCTTCGGGAACGGCATCATTGTTTTCGTAATGCTTCATCAAAACGGGGATACAACGCATCTTCATCTTGGTGCTGTAATTCAGTGTTATATTGATCCAGCGATGCCGCAAGTAAGGATTGCGGAAACGTGAAAGAACAGTGTCTCCAAAGTTCTGCGCTGTAGTAAGATCAACACTGTACGGAATGGAAGGCGCAATTTCATGCTGCATCACATCGGTGATGTAAGAAGAAATGATCTTGTCGTCCATGGCATCTTTCACCGTTTCGCAGCCGGACAGAAAAGCCAGGCCGCAACTTAGTGTATGCGTGCCGTTCAATAAACGAAGTTTTAATTCACGATAAAGATTAATATCCGGTTCGATTTTTATTCTGTCATCTGCCTGCGCAAAAGACAAAACTTCTTTCACTTTTTCGTTGCCTTCTATTGCCCACAAACAATAAACTTCCGACATGATAAGCAGTTGATCATCATAACCCAGTTCTTTTTGTATAGCAGATAAGAACTCTGCGCCGGGCTTGCCCGGAACAATGCGGTCCACCAATGAATTGCAAAAATGATTGTGCTCTTCAATCCATTCAATGAATTCATCTTCCAGACTATTGAGATGTGCCAGTTCCAAAATGATGGACTCCAGTCTTCTTCCATTGTTCGGAATTAATTCAGTGGGAATGATCACCATTCCGCTGTGAGCACTTCCGCCAAATGCTTTAAACCGTTCGTACAAAAAAGCCAAAAGCTTTCCAGGATAAGATTTCGGAGGATGCAGACGAATATCTTCGGCCACCAACTGAATGCCGACTTCTGTTGTATTGGAAATAATGATTTGCAAATCGCGGCTGTGTGCACAATCCAACACTTCATTCCATTGCTCCGCTGCTGTTAACACACGACTGATAGATGCGTTGATGATATTTTCTTCTAACTTTTCTCCATCTTTCAATCCCCTGATGCAATGCGTATATAAACTATCCTGTTTATCAAATGCAGAACTATCGCCTATTGAAGTTGATTTCACCACAACAACTCTTCCATTGAAAATGCCCTGACGATTTGCTTTGTCAATGAAATAATCAGGCAAACCGCGAAGCAATACGCCGGTTCCAAATTGCAATACTTTTTCAGGCAATTCAAAAAGGGTTTCATCCGGCACACGCACCGAATCGGGATCAATGTTTTTTAGGGTATAACGAGAGAGTATCATAAACTCAAATTCTTGTTGTTACAAATTTTGATCAGGATGCCATTGGCTATGGAACGCCCAGTTTATAGTTATATCAGATGATGTTGGTGAATGCATTGCCGTATTCAAGTTATTACTGAACCAGGCATAATCGCCGCCATCCCTGTGACAGTCGAAATAATAAATTCTTCTTCCCCACTTAATCACATTATCTGTAGGCACTAAATAAATGTCCTTGTCCCCCATGTTTTTTGAGAATGTGCATCCAATTAAATAAAACTGCGCATCCTTGTGATAGCGTCCCAAATTGAAACCTCTATAACCATCAAAATAGCAATTCTTCAAAACAGTTTTATAATCCGGATTAGAAGAGCCATCGTGCCAAATGCTTGCCGGGCCGACGTTTGCATAGAACTTGCAATTCTCCGCCCAGGCGTATCCACGCGGACAATAAAAATCGACGCCACCTTCCATCAAACAGTCTTTGAAATAAAACATGCCATTGTTCAAATTCCATGGACTAACGGTATCTCCGGCATAAGCACGAAAGCGGCAATTGATGGCTTTCAACCTTGTTGTTTTCATACTTCGTAAAGCCATCTGGTGACCACCATTTGTGATCACCTTTTGATGACTTGCAGAATCAGATGCACAAGCAACCGTACGCGGCTCTTTGTAGTCAAAGCCGTAGTCGTTTGCTATGGTCAGGTTTTTCAAAGTAATATCGTTACCATCGAGGTTCATGGTTGCTACGCCCCAGTCATCCTTGTGATCGCAGCGCCATTCATCGCGAGCAATATCTTGTGTAATAATTGTTTGATCACGGTCTTCACCTTCCAAAACAATATTGTGTTTTTGGATGTATATCTTTTCATGGTAAATGCCCTTCTTAATTTGAATGATCCTTGGTGTGGCCGAAGAATCGCTCAAACTGTTGACGGCCGCCTGGATGGATTTGAAATCACCTTTTCCATTGATGTCAACAATAATTGGCTTTGCCTGCGAAAAAGCAAATGCACCGAAGAAGTTATTCAGTGCAAAAGCAAAAATGAAAACGATATGTTGTTGTATCCGAAGCATTATTTTTTTGATTGTTCAATGGCCCATTTTACAAGGTCCTGCACCGCCTGGAAATTTTCGAAATCGGAAGGCAATTTTCTTCCATCAGTATATTCATCATAAAACCATGGATCGCCAACAATGAATACAGAACCTTTCCCGTATTTAGCAACAGCCACAACATTTTTTCCTTCTTTGCTCAATACCGTTGCTGCAGGCGGATTGACCTGTAGGGTTGACAATTCTTTTATGTACACTTTTTTTGCTGTTTTGAAAACAGGATTGTTTGCAGGGATCATAATAGCACCCTGTTCAAATTTATTTCCTTCTACCAGGTTGTAATTGTCTTCATTGAACTTCACACCAAATTTTGAAGCCAGGATATTGGTGTGTTCCAAATCAGCATTGCCTTTATCATTCGTCATTAAAATCAACACACCGCCTTGCTTTACCCAATTAGCAATGGCATTGGCGTAAGTTTCATTCATGTAATTGGGCTTCTCTGTTTCTTTCTCCGTATCCGGATCCACAATGATGTAAATGTCGGCTCCTTTCAGATTTGAGCCTGTTGGTGCAGTCGTCAATGATTTTGTTTGAATACCATAACTATGAAAAATATCTCCGAGTGTGGCAAAGCCGCTGTTCATTCTATCATCCCATGTATAGTGATAGCGTATGTTGGTACCGGTTACATCCTTTCTCCATTCATTGTTGAAGAAATTATCCAGCACAACTGTTTTCCCCTTTCCGCATTTTAATGTTGGGAGCATTTCCATTTCATTGGCCGCCTGAATGAAAGCGCCAACTCCTTTGGGATCATTCACCACCACCTTCTCACTCATGTAATACTCATAACTGCCATCGCGGTAAGGCTTGCCACCAAGTCCGGATACGCTTACCGTTCCATACAAATTGGTCAATCCGCTTTCTTCTTTGATGAAGGTTTTTAAAATGCCATCATAACCTTTCTTTGCAACAGGCAGATAGGATTGCGGTAATAAACCTAAACGCACTCCTTTTGCCAGCGTGTAAACAAACATGCTTGATGCCGATGATTCAAAATAATTTTTTTCTTTATTAGGCATATTCAAAACATCCCACCACAATCCTGTTTTTGCATCCTGCACTTTGCTGACAGCTTTTGCAAAGCGATTTAAAATTTGTACAAGCTCAACTCTCTTCGCATGATTTACAGGAAACGTTTCCAGCACATCCACTAAACCCATTCCGTACCAGCCCATGGCTCTTCCCCAAAAATTGGGTGAACGTCCTGTGGTTTTATCCGCCCAAT
>JAICTW010000731.1 GCA_025936195.1 Flavisolibacter sp. | reverse complement strand
TATCCTTTGTAAGCTTTGGAAGTTTTTCTTTGCTTAACTCTATAAATTTTTGAAGACGGTTCAAACCATCTGCTTCAAAAAAATCTTCATTGTAATCTTCGCCAAAGGAGGAAGTATCGTAAAAGTCTTCGTTAATGATAATGCCTGTTGCGGGTTTTGTTCCGTTCGTCCATCGGATCAGCTTCATGTCTGTTTGATTTATATGCTTTCAATATTTTTTAGTAGCTCGCCACAGGCGATAGAATATGCATGCGAAGCGAAGACGCTTCGCATAGCTTACTGCAACTGAATAATGGTATCAATATTATCCATGGCATCATTTGATAAATACACAAACACACCTTCGGGTTGTTGCTTAAATTTCAGTTGAGCGCCATTGCTGAATAAAGATGCTTTTGATATCTTTTGTTTTACATCAGGAATGAAGATATAAGGATCATTCAATTTGCTCAATATATGCGCATACAAAACAATTCCCTTCACTGTTATAACGCCCCAGGATTGTGGTGCAATGATATTTCCTCTTGTATCATAAATGGTTTCGCCGTTCTTCTTCATCCACTCGCCAACTTTAGTAAGCGTATCTACAAACTCCTGCTGAATCTTTCCATTAGGCATAGGCCCTACATTCAGCAAAAAATTGGCATTACGGCCTGCTGCATTTACCAGGTAATGAATGATTTGCTTTACCGTTTTGTAATGATCGTCCTTAATGTTAAAGCCCCAACTGTTATTGATAGTTTCGCAGGTTTCCAAAGGCAAGGTGCCAACTTTTGATTGTGCACTAAAGCCGGTGGTGTTTTCGCCAGGCAAATCTTTTTCAAACATCTGAAAATCCTCTCCCCTGAATGGGGCCAGATGATGATTGTTGCCAATCAAAACCTTTGGGTTCAGTTGATGAATGAGAGAATAAATTTCATCGTAGTGCCAGTTTACGTTCGGACGCTCCCAATGCCCGTCAAACCAAATGCCGGTGACGTTTGGATATTTGGTGATCAATTCCGTTAACTGTGTTTTCATGAACTTGATATAGCTGTTCCAATCTGTATTCAGCGGAGTATGATCCACAATTGGCTTTCCAAAACCATAATCAGGTCTTCCCCAATCGAGCAATGAATAATAAAAATGCAATTCAATTCCTTCCCTGGCACATTCCTGGGCCAATTCCATTAATGGGTCTTTATGATAAGGCGTTGCCGCAACAATATTATAAGCGGTTGCCGTTGTATTGAACATACTAAAACCATCATGGTGACGTGAAGTAATGGTGATGTACTTCATGCCCGCAGCTTTTGCCAGCTGCACCCATTCTTTTGCATTAAACTGTTGCGGATTAAAAAAATCAGCGAGACGTTTATAATTTTTATAAGAAATATTTTCATTGTGCATTACCCATTCGCCATCACCCAAAACACTGTAAATTCCCCAGTGAATGAACAAACCAAACTTCATGTTTTGAAATTGGTTTCGCTCTTCCATGTTCTCCTGCGATGGTGTGTAATTGGGAACAGGTTGAACATACTCCTGCGCAAAAACAATTAATAGGGCACAGAGCAATGTAAACGTGAGCAATAGCTTTTTCATGCGTTAGTTATTGAGTTTAATAAATCCGCCGTCAATGGGATAATCGCACCCGGTAATGAAAGAAGCTTCATCGGAGCAGAGGTATAAAATAAGAGCTGCAATTTCTTCCGGCTTTGCCATTCTTCCAATGGGTTGGGATTTGGATAAATTCACAAACATCTCTTCTTCTTTTCCCGGATAGTTCTTCTTTAAAAATCCATCTACAAAAGGTGTATGCACTCTGGCCGGAGAAATACAATTACATCGAATGCCTTCATGAATATAATCTTTCGCAACCGAAAGTGTCATGGCAAGCACAGCACCCTTGGTCATGGAATAAGCAAAGCGGTCCGGAATGCCAACACTGCTTGCAATGGAAGCCAGGTTTAAAATCAC
>JAICTW010000184.1 GCA_025936195.1 Flavisolibacter sp. | reverse complement strand
TGTTTGGAATGCGACCTGATGCAATAAGGACATTGTGTTACATGCGCCACGGCAACCGCAATTAACTGTTTGGTTTTTTCCGGAAGAGCGCCTTCTTCAAATACTGTTTTACTAAAATTCCGCCATGCTTCTAAATTCTTGGGTGCTAAGGCAGCTTTTTTATCAGCGAGTTCCTTAGTTGTTACCGGATATAATCTTTCGTTTTCCATGATTGTTTTTTTATTATTTGTGCTGTTTATTTTTTATGTTCCTCAAAAGATCGGGTCGGAATGATAAACAAAGGAATTGAACTGTGATGCAAAACATTTTCTGCAACACTTCCCATCAATATTTTATCCAGTCCCCGTTTGCTATGCGTACCCAAAACAATTATATCAACCTGTAATTTTTTTGCCGTTTCCAAAATACTGTCTCCAAAATCGCCGCCGCTTACAACAGTTTCAATCGTGTCATCGCCAAGGAATCTTTTAGATTCATTAAGGAAGTTTTGAGCGGCCTTTTTTAATTCTTCATCAGTATCTGACTGGATGGTATCTATACTATTGAAACCATCAAACCCCATGATAGGAGAATAGTTAAGAGAAGAATAATAAACCGGATCGGAAACTACGTGTAGCAAAACGGTGCGGGCATTCATTGCTTTTGCTAAACCATAACCTGCTTCTGCAACTCTTTGCGCCGTTGGATCATAGTCTAATGCAATTAATACTTTTTTCATTTTTTGCCGATTTACATTTTGTCAAATATCTTTTCCAGTTAGTGGCTCAACAACTCTTTGATAACAAGTGCTTCGTTATGTTCCTCATCTTTTGCGCCATACAACAATGTAACGGCGCCCTTCTTCAATTCTTTTTTCAAAACTTCAATTTCTTCTGTTTTGCTTTTAAGCTCTTCCCGGTATCGCTGCTTAAATTCTTTCCATTTTTCCGGATCGTGATGAAACCACTTCCGGAGTTCTGTGCTGGGTGCAATTTCCTTTAACCATAGATCAACATTTGCTTTTTGTTTTGTAAGGCCCCTTGGCCAAAGCCTGTCAACCAGAATACGTGTGCCGTCTTCTTTGGCTGATTCTTCGTACACTCTTTTAAGCTTGATTTCCATATTATGCGTGCCGGTTAATCGTTTTAAAAATTTGATTTTATAAAACAAAGGTTCTGAAATTAAGGGTCCATCACTGTTTTATCTTCTGGTAATGATAAGGCTCTGGGCTATCAGACAGAACTATAATGTGGCAGGTCTTTCGTTTTTCCATGTTCATCCTTCTTTGTATGAATGGGTAATACGCCTGACATTTCTCCAATGATGTTGACCAGTTCCGTACCTGTGGGAATAACAATTTTTGCATTCGATCGCAGGGAAGCTTCAACAGTTTCTAATTTTTTTAATAACTGCGCATTCCCTGTAAAATATTTATCAGCTGCTTCATTCACCAGCATAATAGCTTCTGCCTCGCCTTCTGCCTGAAGAACCTTTGCTCTTTTTAATCCTTCTGCTTCCTTGATCTTTGCCCGCTTCACCCCATCCGCTACCGTTTCTGCAGCAGTTGCATAATCAATGGCAGCAATTTTTTCATTTTCGGCTTTCACCACTTTATTCATTGTATCCTGAACATCTCTGGGAGGATCAATCTCCTTCAACTCAGTTCTTATGATAACAATTCCCCAGCTTGCCGTTTCGTTTTTAAGCGTATTGTGGAGTTCAGAATTTATTTTTCCTCTTTCGCTGTTAGCAGAGCGTAAGGTCAGCGTTCCGATAATATTTCGCAACGTGGTGCGGGCAAGGTTTACTATTTGCAGTTTGTAATTGTTTACATTGTACAGTGAGCTCTTCACATTTCCTTCCTCTTCAATGACTCTGAAATATACCTGGGCATCTACGCTGGCATTCAGGTTATCGTTGGTGATAATTTCCTGCGGCTGCGCATCAACCATTTGTTCTGTAATATTTACCAGGTACATTTTGTCAATGAATGGAATGATCCAGTGAAAGCCCGGACCGGCAAACTTGTAATATTTTCCAAGTCGCTCAATCAAACCGCGGTGTGTGGGCCTGACGATCTTAATGCCGAGGAAGAACAGGAATAAAATTGCCGCGACAATAAAGAATAGTATTTGTGTTTCCATTTTTATTTTTTTTAATTGCTTCGGGCAATTGTTTGAATGTTCTGTTGTGATCAGAACTTCTCTTTTATAATTGTGTTGATATCGACACCTAGTTTTTTCAAATGCTGCTCCATGGCTTCCATCATAGGGTCTGGGCCGCAGAGGTATATTTTTTTTCTGTTGTCAGAAATGTTTTCTTTCAGCAGATCCACTGAAATATGTCCATGCTCATAGCCTTCAATTTTTTCTTCTGAAAGCACATTAATGAAATGATTGCCCAATAGATTCCGGAACTCTTCTTCCAGTATTATATCCGCTTTTGTTTTGTTTGCAAAGAGCAACTTGTTGTTGCCTATCTCATTTTTCGATTTAAGAGATCTGAAAATGGAAATGAAAGGCGTAACGCCTGCTCCACCCGCAATAAAAGTCCCTTCACCCTGATAAGCAATCGTTCCAAAAACCTCGCGAAGGATCAATTCGTCTTGTTGTTTTAATTGCAAAAGCTCATTGGTAACACCTTTATGAGAGGGATAGGTTTTAATAGTAAATTCCAGATAATCATTTTCCGGAAGACAGGTGAAAGTAAAAGGCCTTGTTTCATTGGTCCATCCGTTTTTATTGATAGCGATCTCGGTAGCCTGGCCGGGAATAAAATAATATTCTTCTGGTTTTCCGGTTACAATTTTCAGTACATTGTGTGTAAGGTTTGCAATTGACTTTACGCTGACAAGATGTTTTTCCATTCTAATGTTTTATAATCATCCTTACCTGTTTCTTTATATAACTGCTCATACTTCTTTTATTTGCCGGATCATCTGATTGGTGAAGCCCCATTCATTATCATACCATGCCATGATTTTTACAAGGTCACCATCTACTACCCTCGTCATGTTTAAATCAACAACTGCAGCAAACGGACTTTGAATGATATCTGTTGAAACCAAAGGTTCGTCTGACACAGCCAACACAAACTTGTATCTGTCTGTTTTTGATTCTTCTGTCAGTATATCATTGATCTCCTTAGCAGAAGTATTTCTTGCTGCTAAAAACGTGATGTCAGAAATGGATCCAACAGGAACGGGTGTCCGCACTGCTACTCCGTCGAACCTGCCTTCCAATTCAGGCAGCGCTTTCGTTGTGGCAACTGCTGCACCGGTGGAGGCAGGCGCCAGATTTATGCCTGCAGCACGTCCCATTCTTGGTTCTCTTTTTGAAGGTGCATCCACCAAAGTTTGAGAAGCTGTATAAGCATGAATTGTATTCAGGATCGCTTTTTTGATGCCAATGCGCCGGTTCAATATCTCTATGACAGGGCCCACGTTATTTGTGGTGCAACTGGCGCAGGAAAAAATGGAAGTTTTGCCATCCGCCGTATTCACACCATGTATGACTGTTGGAGTGTTTTTGCTTTTGGTCGGCCCTGATATTACAACCGTCTTTGCTCCGGAGTAAATATGTTTTTCTGCGTCCTCTCTTTTCGTAAAAAGTCCGGTACTTTCTATAACAACGTCTATGTTCAAGTCCTTCCACGGAAGTTTTCCCGGATCTTTTTCTGAAATGAATAAAACCTTTTTATTGCCTATTTGTAAATGATCACCTGAAACGGTTACCTCATTTTTGTATTTTCCGTACACGCTGTCGTGACGAAGTAAATAGGCAGCATTATCAATACTCATCAGGTCATTGATGGCTACTATTTCCAGGCCGGGAGTTTCCGTAATTATTTTTAGTGCGGCTCTTCCGATCCTGCCAAAGCCATTAATTGCAATCTTCTTCATTTCCATTTATGCTTACAGGTTATAAAAACCATTCTCACTTAACACCTATAAAAACGATTTGGCAAACTCTAAAAAATCTATTGTACAATCAGCTTCCCTTTCATTACTACATGAATACTGCAGTAATAATCTGCACTTTCTGTAACAACCTTGCTCCATGATTCTCCCGGAGCAAGTGGTCCCGAAGTCCAGAGCTTATCTTTTTCTTCCGTTACATCATGAGCAACAATATCATGATTGATCCAAACTACTGTGTCACCTTTTTGTACTGTAAGTGATGCAGGCTGAAATTGCATTTGCTTAATTTCAACCGTGTACGCTTTGTTTATCTTTTTTTCAGGGGTTGAAGTGCAACCCATGAAAAGAAAAAGGAAACACAATAACCAGGAACTATTTTTTAGAATGTTGTGCATATCCGTCGTCATTTATTTGAATTGTTTTTGTAGCATTTCCGCGTGTGCGAGATGCGTTTTGAAAAGAGGTAATGCAGACTGCAATAAACTTTTCAGTTCGCTATTGGTTGCATCCGGAATCAATACCGTTTCAACCTCTTTGATTGCCGCTTTGTGATAAGCTACTTCATTATCAATATACGCTTTGTTGAATGCGTTACCTTTTTTTGAATTGAGCATTGCCTTTGTTTTGGTTGCCTGCGCAAGAAATGATCTGGTAGTGGCATTATCTTTTGGGGTTACTCCAAGTTTTGTAGCCAGTGCCACCGCCTGGTTAATTACGGACTGATGATCTTTTGCCATTGTTTCCGCGAATTTTATCACATCAGCATTTTTTGATTTTTTCTGTGCGATCTGTGCGTACTCAATATCAATTTGATTGGCAGTTACTGCAACAGAAGCAATTTCAGCGTCGGAAAGTTTGGCATTTTTCTGTGCAAAAACAGAAGGCGAAAGAAAGACCAATGACACTACTGCTGCTGAAACAAGGGTTTTAGCGGGAATGATACCTTTCATTTTTTTTGTTTTAATCTTTATTAATAAATAGAAAAGCAAAGTACAATGGCCACATTAAGGATGGGTTAAGATGCAATTAAAAAGCAATTACGATAGGGATGTTCGAATTCAATATGGTAAGTTGCAGCGCAATATGGTGAATGGATATCGGGGGTATCATCTTATAAGGAGATTCCATGATTTTTTTAGCAATGAAGGCAGGGCTCAGTAATTCCGTATAAGTAAATTTGATTTGCATCAGTGTCAGCATAATTGAGATTGAATGCCCGGCAGCTTTTGCCCTGCTTCGTGCGCCATCCATTGTTAAGCAACACGCTGCCAATATCCGGAGATGCTATTTGGCCTCGGCGCTTTTATAGAGTGATCTCATATTGCCATTTGCTTTTGATCAATCGCTTTCAAAAGCTTATCATAAGCTGTATTGAATTTTTCAATGCCTTCGTCTTCCAGCTTTTGAGTAATGGCGTCAATGTTAATACCTCTTGCATTTAATTGTGTCAACACACTTGTGGCTTTATCCATGTCATTCTCAAGGTTATTTCCCGGCTTTCCATGATCGTTAAAAGCTTTCAGTGTTTCCACCGGAATGGTGTTGATTGTTTCGGGACCAATTAACGCTTCTATATACTTCACATCGCTGAATGATGGATCTTTTGTACTGGTGCTGGCCCACAATACATGTTGCTTTTTTGCACCTTTTGCCTCCAACTTTTTAAAACGTTCACTGTTGAAGATGTTTTTGTAGATCTCGTACGCTTTCTTTGCTGAAGCAATGGCCACTTCTCCTTTTAAATCCAATAGTGATTTTTCTTCGAGGAGTGGATCAATCAACACATCAATACGGCTAAGAAAAAAACTTGCCACGGACGCAATATTATTTATTGGTTGATTGGCTTTAACACGGTCTTCCAGACCGGATAAATAAGCATCAACAACCTGCTTGTAACGTGGCAAGCCAAAGAGAAGGGTGATATTAATATTGATCCCTTCGCTAATACACTGATGAATGGCAGGTATACCTTCTGCCGTAGCCGGAATTTTTATCATTACATTTTTCCGGTCAACCGATTTCCATAATTCCCTGGCCTGTTTAATTGTTCCTTCGGTATCATAGGCAAGGTGCGGCGAAACTTCCCGACGCAAAAATCGGCTGGGCGCTTCTCCGCGCGGATGGCGGCCATGCGGGCAGCGATGCCCATCGCGAAACGATTCGCCGCTGGACTGCACCGATGAACGGCACGGTCGAGATCCTCGGCAAGGT
>JAICTW010000380.1 GCA_025936195.1 Flavisolibacter sp. | reverse complement strand
TCATACAAATGTTCAAAATTATAATCGGGATCAGAAGGGTCTTTCAGCTCCAGAATTTGATTGTTCTTTCTAATCTTTTTAGTACCCGCCGTACTTGAAATCACAAACTCGTTTCCTTTTCTTGGATTGAATTTAAAATCGGTATTGCTGAAATCATAGCCTACTCCCAAATTGGTTGAACTTACATCGGCTTCCTGCGGCAGTGTTCTTGTTTGAATAATGGCTTCATCATTGATACTACTGACAATGCTTTGCATCCTTTGTAAAAAAACTCTTGCTGTTTTTCTTTCTTCCAGTTGAAAGCTCGTTCCCAAATTCATATTGATGTTTAAAAACAGGCTGTCTCTTTTATACATGTCGAAAGAAAAATTCAGCCCGAATGGAGAATGAAAAACATAAGGTTGTTCAAAAAGCAGATTTAATCGCGGCGATTTTTGCTGCAGTTGCTGCCAAACCAAGCCAATCGTTTCTCCGTTGCCTAATGAGTTCCGCAACAAAATATTGGCATCTACGGTAAGCCGCAATTTGCTTCTTCCCGTTATTTCATCTGTGTTTGGAAGAAAACCAATCAGCGCATTGGCCTGGCTGTTCTTTCTTGCCTTCAGGTACAAATTCAAAACAGAACCGGTTCCCAGGTAGTCAATGGTTGGTGTATGTTCCTGCTGCACATAACTGATCTCTGAAATTCTCCTGTAAACATTCTCTAATTTCCTTTTATTGAAAATGCTACCGTTGGGAATTTCCAGATAACGTTGCAAAAACTCATTACTGATCTTGGCATCTCCATAAACCCGTATGCTGTCAATTTTATAAACAGGCCCTTGTTCAATTTTAAGCAGTGCACCCACTTCATTGCCATTGATCGTCAGATCATCCAAATAAACCTTTCCAAAGGGGTGACCGTTTTCTTCAAGATAATCCAGCACTTTTTGTTGCCAGGTATGAAATGTGGCAAAATCAACTGGGCCATTAAATTTTTCCGGCCACTGCACGGCTTGCAGTAAAGAGGCATCCTGTTCACGGGTATTGATCTTTGCCCATTTATATTGCTCGCCTAAGTAAACCACCGCAGCTGCCGACGTGGAATCATAACGGACACTGTCCACAGAAGATGTGATGTAGCCTTTGCTTTGCAGCAGAGCAGGAAGTTGGGCAATATAAACACCGGCCTCTTGCTGCGAAAAAAACTTTCTTTGAAAAGGAAATTGTTGTTGAACGGAAGTATCGCCTTCAGGCGTTTGATAAGAAACAGAATACGATTGTGCCCTGCAGATACAGAACGTTGTTAAAAAGGATATTGCTGCTAACAGGTGCTTTAACTTCGCCGTCCGAAGAAGTTGGCAGTTTACAGTTTGCAGTTTTCGGTTCACTGAGTAATTGGATTTCTGGTTGATAAAGTTAGATCTGTTAACCACTATTCATTTTATTTTCCTTGCTTGCAGCTCGAAACTAATGGCTAAACTCATTCATACAAAGCACTAAACGAATTTGGCAGGAATTTATTTGCATATTCCTTTTTGCAGGCAGGCATGTACCTATTGCAATTTTCATTTCACCACCTCTTTGCGGTATAAAAATGCCTTGGTAAAAGTTTTGGCAAAAGAAGCTGAAATGGAGAAAGAATATCTGCAGGGCCAAATCATTAACACCATCTATTTTGGTGGAGGCACACCGAGTATTTTAGAGATTGCAGATCTTGAATTTCTGATTTCAGATCTATTCAGAAATTATTCAGTTGCGCCGGATGCAGAGATCACTTTGGAAGCCAATCCGGATGACATTAATTCGCAAAAATTAAAAGCATGGAAGAACATTGGTGTGAATCGTTTGAGCATCGGTGTTCAATCTTTTTTTGAAGAAGAATTAAGATGGATGAACCGGGCACATACTTCGGAATTGGCAGTTGAAAGTTTACAGTTAGCCGTAAAAGAGTTTGAAAACATTACCATTGATCTGATTTACGGCTCTCCAATGCTGACAGATGAAATGTGGAAGCAGAATGTGGAAAGAGCGATTGAGTTTGGGATTCCTCATCTCTCCTGCTATGCATTGACTGTTGAAGAAAAAACGCCGCTGCATAATTTGATTCATACCAATAAAGTTTCTGATGTTGATAACGACAAACAGGCAAGGCAATTTTTATTGCTCATGCAATGGTTGAAAGAAAAAGGTTATGAGCACTACGAGGTTTCGAATTTTGCAAAACCTGGTTTCAGAAGCCGGCATAATTCTTCTTACTGGAAAGGAGAAAAATATTTGGGATTGGGCCCTTCGGCACATTCCTATAATGGAAATGAGCGAAGATGGAACATTGCCAATAATAATTTATACATCAACAGCATTAACGAAGCCCAGGCGAAAAGAGAATCGGAAATTCTTACTCCTACACAAAGGCTGAATGAGTACATCATGATTTCCTTGCGAACAGCAGAAGGAATAGATTTAGATAGACTTGAAAAAGAATTTGGAACAGAAGAAAGGAGAAGAATTGAAAGGCAGATCCAAAAATTTATTTCCAGTGAATTAATGACACAAAATCATTCACTTGTTCAATTAACAGATGAAGGAATGTTGAGGGCTGATGGAATGGCGAGTGAATTGTTTTTCTAATTCTTGTTTTGCAAGCAGTATGTATAATACCTTACCCGACTTTTTAATGTAAGATGCTATTTATTACAGTTTCATATTCCTTACTTTGTCCTTCTTTGTAACCGATAAAGCGTTCAATTACATTTCCTTTCGAACCTATAAATATTATATCCGGGATAGAACTCACTTCGTATTTAGCAGCAAATTCCTGCTTCAAATTCTGAGGAACAATTAGCTGTCGCCACGACATTCTTTCTGTAGATAAAGCCTGCTGCCATTTTTCTTTTGAATCATCGGTTGAAACACTTACAATATTTAAGCCCTGGTTCCTGTATTTATTTTGGAGCATTTTTATTTCAGGAATTTCACGCCTGCAAGGGCCACACCAACTGGCCCATAGTATTACCATATTCAATTTTGATGTCGAATCCAAAATGGTGACTGGCCTTCCGTTTTCATCCTCTAAAACCATTGTTGATAAAACAGGCGTTTCACTTTTATTCTCCGTATAATCTTTTACCTGTTTACCAATTTTACTTTTCAATGTAGTTGGCTTAAAATTTCCCAGCAATAATGCTAATTCATGTTTTTTGATTGTCGTTCTATTTTCATAAATCTGGGACAATAGATAATTAGATTCCGGATATTTTTTTATAACGCCAATAAAACTTTCCAGTTCACCGGTTCTTTTCGCAACATCAGCATCCAAATATCCAAAATTCATCATTTGGGTTGCATATAAAGCCTTTGTTTCCTCACCAGCCTGTATAAAATAATATTTGCTTTTCTTTAAGTCACCGTATATTTTGATTGTATCACTGTCCGGGATAAAAGCACTTATAAGATATTCTGTGCTGTCGGGAGATAGGATACGATTGTCAAATTCAAGCTGTTTTATTTTGTTTTCATCATTGAGGTAGGCAATGCTGGCAAGTGAACTGGGCAAGTTCTTTTTTGGAATATTAAATTCATAATCAGGACCGCCTGATGCGGAGTCTAAAAATACATCCCATTTGTAGGCGTCGGTAAAATAAAGCTTCTTAATACTACTATTGTTGATTTTGATAAGGATGACTACAGTTTTGCCACTGTTATGACAAGAAATATATAAGATGCTTAGCAAGAAGAGAGGAACAAGTTGCTTCATAGTAAATAAACTTAAAATAAAGGGCTGCCAAAAAAGCAAGTTAGAATGAACAGCTACAGTTCACCTCTACTTATGGCAGCCTCTATCGAATAATTAGTTATCGGGACATTTGCTTACACCTCCATTTGAGCTTAATGCAACCGGCTTTGAAAAACTCGCTGTTTTACAATAACCTATCCCGACACCACCACCAAAGTCAGTCGCGAAAGTCGTTCCATAAACAGCACAAGATCCGTACTCTGTATGCCATTCACCTTTTGAATCTTTATATGTCATTGAACATGATGAAACACCAAAATCCATCTTTTGTTCTTCTT
>JAICTW010000172.1 GCA_025936195.1 Flavisolibacter sp. | reverse complement strand
TTACTGTCAGGTTTGCATTAACAGGTAGCTTTAAGGATTTAATTTGGAAGAAAAAATCTATGCCTAATTCTGTTTGAATCCTAAAAGCTAATTGCCAGAGTTTGAAAAATTTATGCACAGACTGTTCCGACTCATCAATATAGCTATTGATACAAGTGTCCAAATCTATCCATTGTTGATGCCGTGCCATAAATATTAATTTTCTAGCTTCGCCAAGATGTCTAAATCTTTAATTATATAGTAATCAACATCATCGTATTGAATCAAATCACCGCAATCGCGTACATGAAAGACTATATCTCCCGGCTCAAATTGCATTGGCCTTTTTTCAAGCCCACCACCTACCGCTACAATTGTTGCCTTTGCTGGTCTTTTTTTCACGCTATCCGGTATAATTAATCCTGCTTCTGAAAATTCATCAGGCGGGAATGGCTTAACTACTATTTTCTCACTTAATGGTTTTATCCAATGCGCGTTTTGCATGTTTTTTTTATTTTACATCAAGGCCATCGTTCGCCGTGTCTTGCGGAACACTTCTTTGTGTCATTAAATTTTTAGTTACATATTCAATAACAATTGGAACATAATCATCAGGTATTATGAGTAGGCTGTTTAAATCTAGCGAGTCGCCAGAACTGACCATTTTCACAACGCCTGTGTAATTATATAGCTGAAGTGGAGATTTCATTCGCAGAGTATCCCCTTCAGGCCAATACATTACCTTGTTAGGAATAGGCGGCATAGAATCCGCATAAGCCTGCTGCGCTATGCTCAATGGGATTGCGGTTAACGAAACGAATCCATTTGAATCCTTAAATCTCAATGCAGACACGCCTTCATTTCTTCCAACTCCAATTGGTATTTGTGGCAGCGTAAGTTTATAACAAAGATTGTCAGTATCGTCTGTGGTTATAGAAATTCCAGAGAAGGTTGCGTAAAAAGAATTATTTATGTACCCGGTTCCTTCAATCTGTATGGCCTCTTTATAGCATTGTTTTGCGGCAACGGCTATGCCATCATTAATCCACTTATTTACTAGGGTATCAGAAATATCCCTATCGTCGGTCGGTATTCCCCCGTAAACCTGAATTAAGATGCGATAAATTAGCTGTTTTCGTGTCAAATTATTGCCCTCCTTGTTTTATCTGGGTGGCGTATTGAGCAACTGCCGGTGCCTGTAAATTAACCCCTGTCATATTCAATGCCCGGACAATCACTTCAAGCATATCGGGCCTGCGCCATTCTGGGTTTTGACTAACCGCTGGATTATATTGCGGCCTTCCGTAAATATCATTGGTATACGCCCACACCATAGTTTGCGGACTTCTTAGATAAGATAATTCTGTCTGCCCTATTGTAATGGGGTATAGTTGAAAGCCGCGATAAATTGAAAGGAAAACAGGGTTATCTTGAATTGGTGTATTTGGATCATTCAGGTAAAATGCTAATTTATCCTGTTGCGCCCATGTTACGCGCTGTTTATATATTCCCCAATACATTGCATCCCACATTTCATAATCTGTAGGATATGGTGTGCGGCCAGTAGCTGGATTAATGGTTAATGTGCTTGGTTCCTGAATGAAAGGAGTAAGGCTTTCCCGGACATAAGCGCCTTGGCCTAATTCCGGTGTTGCAATTGGCCTGCCCCCCTGATACTTTTGATACTCTCCTAACAGGTATCTGAAATAAGACCAAGATGCCTGATTTATAATCGTGTTGAACGATGAGGGCGGAAGATTTCCCTGCTGATTTTTATTCAGTATGTAGTTCATCAAGGAATAAACCTCGTCCACCGTCATCGTTGCTGGCATCCTAAGTAATTATTTCGTTTAATTGTTGTAAAAATCTTTTTCCATCATCTTCTGGCGTAAGAGCTAATTTAGTTAAATACCTTGCTACGTCTGTTGGATTAGATGGCATTGCACAAATTAATCCACCACCATTGCCCCAATATATTTTTCCATCTCCGCGTCCTATATCAATCTTCGCATCCAGAATAGCCGCTCTTACCTTAAAGAGAATATCAACTTCCCTTGAGTCAAAGCTTTTTTGGAAGTTTACCGGATCGCGCTTTGCTGAAAGCATGTAATCAACTCTTAATTCTCCTTCTTTTTTTACACCACCAAGTTCATTGGTAAGACTAATGCCCAAATAAAAAGCATGTTTCTGCATCTTTTCATACGGCTGCTCATTTGCCTTGACCGTCATTTGCACTTCCAGTAATTCCTTCTTATATCTTTCTTTGGCCACTTCCTGCGGATCATATTTAAAGAACTCAAATTTTGATCCTGTTTTCCTGTTGGGGTTCCCAATATTATGCCTACATACATCCATGAACTCAATTGCCGTTTTATCCCATGTAGGTATAGATTTAAATTTAGTTCCTTTCGGAAACTCAATAAACCGGCCATTGCGTTTTATAAATTCCTTGTCCAGTTTTTCCTGCTCTTTGGCCCAAATTGTATTTACGCCATTAAGCAGACGTATCATTTCGGGGCCATCTCCATTTGGTTTTTCTTTGGTAATGGTTCGTGGATCGATAACATAATCCACGTTTGGAATATATGTTCCGCCATCTTTATTTTTTACCAGTTTATATACCACGAATCCATCATCTTTTGGTGTATCGTCCCTGATTGGTGCTGCTTCTGGTACGTAATCCGGTTCCTTTGGTGCGACTACTGGCTGTTCGCCTTTCATTGCATATTGTATGTCGCTGATTCCTGTTGCCATAATTTTAAATTTTTATACCGATTAAGGCTATTTTTTGCCTCCTTATATAAAAGGACGGTGTGAGTTATGAAATAAGGCTCCCATATTTCAGGGAGCCAATTATAATTAAATGCTAGGAACAAAAATGAACTGGTTGGCGGCAACCACACGAAGTCCCCTGTACGCAGCCATTTCAATTTGATCCCTCAATGTGCCGTCTGTTGCGGCGGTAGAACCACCACCCCAGTTCCATACACGAATACCGTTACCTATTGTTCCGCCTTTAGGTGGCTGCTGAGTCATAACGGTAATATTCTTGTAAGTTCTGGAAGGTGTTTTTGCGTCTGCTGTTTCTCCCAACGGACAGATAAAACCACTGTTTCGGTAGTAGTCTGTTGCAGGAGTTAAGCCAGTATATGCTTCAGTATTCAGATTACGATATTTGGCTGTCTGGAAACGATAACCATCAATATCGATAATCTTGAACCCATAGGCAACACTTGCCTCTTCAGATTTTTCGCCTTGTCCCCAAACAAATGCACCGGCAGGGAACTGAGCAAAGATTCCATCAGAGAAATCCTGCTTTTGGAAAATATCCTGCATCCACATATTTTGTTTAGTGCAACCATTCACGTCCATTACGCGGGTAAGAGTGTGAAGGAAAGCAATATCAAGATTACCCGGAGTATACCCAACGGTTTCACCATCGGCAATAATTTTCGGGAAAAATCCTTGCGTACCAACGGAGGTAGTTGTTCCCAAACCTGTGTTATTGACTACATCGCCAAACATCAATTTGCGTTCAAGGTTATTCACGAAACGAGTAGACGCTTTTGTAAGCCCTATGTAAGTGAAATAGCTTGTTCCGGCTTGAGCGGCACCCGCAAGTGGTCCGCCGCTGAGACCTGTAGTTGGGAAAATTTCTGTCATTTCTCCAAGATCGGTAGCAGCCCAACTATCATGCGACTCAGTAATATTGTTGTCGTATTTCTGAGTCAGGTAAGTCTGAGAGACAGATGTTGCAGATGCCTCGCCAACGTCAACGCGACCACCAAATATAATTACATCTGTTGCAAGCAATGTAGACGCTTGCCCTGCTGAAGCAAGAGATTGCGTAGATTGCTTTGGACGCAAATTGAATGTGAAGGCGTTTGCAGTTTCTACAATTGGCCCAAGTATTTCACCGCCAACGCCGGTAGAAGCTATATAAATAGTTTCACCTACCCTTAATGGCGATTTTGTACCTGAATCAAAGTGAAAACCAGACGCAAGCGTACAGGCTACTGTCGCTCCGGCTGTGGCTCCTGTGGCGTTGGAAGCAAGCTGAATACCCTGCTGCAATTTACTCCTGTTTTCAAACCAGAAGAAGTTACGGTTATTTACCTGTTCCATTCCGCCATAGGTAGCTAACCACCATGACCAATTTTCAGGGCCATATTTTTCTACGAAATTGTTATAAAACTGTGGTGTCAATAATTGTAGCGTTGACACGATCGCCCGGTCGCTTCCTCCCGATTGGGATACTAGCCCCGGCTGCAATATATTACTGGTAGGAACCCCTGCCATATAAGTTTAATTTTAAAAGTTAAAAATTACATTTTCCATAAAAATTCTGCCATTTGTTGCTCCTGCGCTTTAGTATCTGGCTGTGCGGATGCTGGCGGCGCTCCATTGTTCACTCCCTTAAGGTTAACATTGTTCTGGATTTTTTGATGATGAAGAAAGCGTTGTGTTGCTGCTTCATTGGCGATTTTCTGAAATACCTTATCCCGGTTTGTAAGCAAATACAAATCTTCTTGCATTTGATTTATTTTGGGATTACCCTGTTCATCAAACCACCTGTTATCCAGAAATTCATTAACATTTAAGTTTTCCAGCATTTGTTTTGAAGCGGCTAATTCTTCAGGGCTTATAGCATAAGTAACCGGCAATTGAACATCTCCGTCTTTTGCGGTCACATTAAACCCTTTGAAGTTTTGATAATCGCTTCCTAATTTTTGCTGAAAATTCGTCCTGAACGCTTCCAATGCTTCTTGGTTTGCTTCAGGTTCCTGAACTGGTTTTGGAATATCTGGCAGAACTAATTCGCTTTTGTATTTTGCAAGTTCAGGCTTTGCCACCTGAGCATCAATCATCATTTTCCTTTCAATATTGCTTACCTGCTGCTGCCATGATGATACTTGCGCCTGATAATCCGCATCATCCTGATCGGCCCCTTGGATTGGTTTAGCTGGTTTAGCGTATTTATCTGAAACCATAAACTCAATATCCTCTGGCTTGATGTGCGGATATTTAAACTGTAAATCGGCCTTGATAATATCAACTGCCTCGTTCGTATTGGCGACTGATAATTTTTCAAGTCGCTCTAATTGCTTTTTCTGATGCAGGATTGCATACATGTCATCTTCTTTGCCATTGACAACTGCATCATAATATTTTTTACTTTGCTCATTAGCAAATTTGTGTTCTGCTGGTGTCTGGGCGGTTTCTTTTAACTTTCTCAGTTCCTCTAATTCTTTCTTCCCGGCTTCCACATCTTCCCATCCATAATTTTGTTTCAGCCATTCATTGGGATCAACGTATTGAAATTCTTCTTTTGGTGGTTCTGGGATAACTGGTGGCGCTGGCGGTTGATCTGCCGCCTTTGGTTGTTCGCCGTTCCATAAAGCATTTCCTAATTGGGTATTAATATCCGGCTGCTGTGGCTGATTATCGGTAACCTGTGGTTCCGCATTGGCTGGTGTTGCCTGTTGTTGTTCTGACATAAATTAATGGGTTAATTGCTATATCGATATAGCAAAGATGACAAAAAAATTAATATGGTTTACTTAATTGAACCAGTACTTTGGTGGCGGTGGCTGTCGATCCGTCCCCGATTTGCAAATATTTAAAGGAAATAGGGGTTATCCGGAATAATGCGGTTCCAGTTGCCGCCACCGCTGTTGCTCCAGTAGTCAGGTTTACGGCCTGCACCGCATTAAAATTGGTGGCAGTTGCAGCATTTCCCTGTACCGATCCGGTAATACTTCCATCATCATTGGTAGCAAGTAGTGACATGGTGCCTCCAAGTCCAATTACCTGCACACTCAGGGTTTCCCACCCAGATACGTCGAGCACTACTTTATTGCCAGTTAACTGAAGTTCCAGTAGTTTACCTATCATGGCTTAATAATTAATTGTGATTAATTCATTGACTTTAAGAATACCAGCGGTATCAGAATCGCAGGAGGCCGTCATATTAACTGGCTTGATTCTAAAAACATGGCCCAGTGTATCTACAAAATCAACATAGCCGGTTTTATTGCTTGATGAAATTGTACACGCCAATCCAAGCGAAACAAGTGGCATAATAGACAAGCTCTCTGCCCCGGAAAGTGTAACATACACGCTCTGGGATTTTGTGGCTTGCGCTGCTCTTATATTGGTGCAATTACTGCTTGCCATATATTAATTTTTTATTGTGGTTGCATTTGTTGTTGTTCCTGCATTTCCTGTTCGGGTGATTCCTGCGCCTCTTGTTGTTGTTGCATCTGTTCGGCCATTGCCTCCATTGTCATGTCTTTTATCATTTGCTTATTCTCTCCCTGTAACGACAAGGCAACATTGGTAAATACAAGATTTTTTAGCTGCGTTAATTCTGGCGGGATTG
>JAICTW010000611.1 GCA_025936195.1 Flavisolibacter sp. | reverse complement strand
TTTTGCCTCCTGCAAATCAACCCAGGTTTTCAAATACTCCGTTACTACAGAAGAGAGTTATCATATCAGTAGTTACGATGATACTACTTTAACTCCTGACAACAGCACGATCCTGATGCCTTACAACCTGTTTATTGATCCGGCCGGCACTGTTATTCGTTTCGGAAGTCCGAAACTTGAAAACCATAGCCTTGATTGTGCTTTGTTGCCTAATGGTAATGTGCTTGCTGTGGAAGACCGCTATGGCGTTGCTTTTATTGATGTAAAAGAAAATAAACTTTTGTTTCATTTGGATTACAATGGCTCTTACAGCAGATTGATGAGCACTTATTCCGGGATAAAAGTTTTTGAAGATAATAATGGTGTACACGTTTTTTGGGGTGCCGCTAATCCTTCTGCAAAATCCTCTTTTATTATGGAAGCAATCTGGGATGGTAAGAAGGCTGATATTCATCGTTCAATTTCTTTTGATGCGGTGAAACCTGCGCCAATGTCTTTACCCAATGATATTGCCATTAATACTGAAGACGGGGAAAAATATTTATATGTGGTTTTGAATGGCAACAGCCAACTCGTAAAACTCAGATTAAGTGACGAAAAAATCATCTGGACTACCAATACCGGAATGGCGCCTTTTGGTATCGCACTGGCTTCTCAAAAAGCGTACGTTACTAATTGGGCAGGGCCTGTTCCAACAGATTCTGCAAGAGAAACTGCCGGAATCCCTTATGCTCAAGTTTATATTGACCCAAAAACCGGCGCTACTTCTTCAGGCACGGTAAGTGTGATTGATTTAAAAACCGGGAAGGTTGAAGAGGAAGTGGAAGTTGGCCTTCATCCAAATGCAATCATTGCGAGCAAAGATCATCAATTTGTATATGTTTCCAACGGAAACAGCGATGATGTCTCCATCATAAATACCACAACCGACCAGGTAGTTGATTCGGTTTCGGTGAAGTTGCATAAAGATGATCTTCAGCTAATTGGTGATTCGCCAAATGGCCTTGCAATAGATAACGCTGGAAAAACATTGTATGTTTCAAATGGAATGGATAATGCGGTTGCAGTAATAAGTTTAGGTGAAAAATCTTCTGCAACAGGCAAAGGAAATTCAACCCTCCAGGGATTTATTCCAACAGAAGCGTATCCCGCCGGTTTGGTGTTAACTGAAAATACACTGATTGTTTCTAATCTCGAAGGCGAAGGAGCAAGAATAAAAATAGAGAATAAATACAACAGTCATCACCAGGAAGCAACCGTTTCAATAATTCCGTTACCGGATAATGCTCTTTTAAAATCTTATACAACAAGGGTAGAAGCGGCTAACTTAATGTTTCGGACAAAAGTTTCCAATCTCGTTCCGAGAAAAGGAATTGCGGCAAAACCGGTTCCACAAAGAATTGGCGAGCCTTCCGTTTTTAAACATGTTATCTATATCATCAAAGAAAACAGAACTTACGACCAGGTTTTGGGTGATATGAAGGAAGGTGACGGTGCAGATTCTTTATGTGTTTTTGGAAAAAATATAACACCCAACCAACATAAGATTGCAAAAGAATATTTGCTTTTAGATAATTATTATGCGTCCGGAAAAGCTTCTGCGGAAGGGCATTCATGGACAGACGCTGCGATCGTTACAGATTATGTTGAAAAAAATGTGCGCGCCTGGTTTCGCAGTTACCCGCATGTTTTGGCTGATGCACTTGTTTATAGTAAAAACGGTTTTATCTGGAATAATGCTTTAGATCATGGAAAGACAGTGAAAATATATGGAGAAGCGTGTTCTCCTGTTTACGACAAGAGTTTAAACTGGACGAAAGTATATCAATCTTATCTCGATGGAAAGAAAGTTGAATTTACCAATACCAGCACCATTTCAAGAGTTCGTCCTATTATGTCAGCAGATTATCCTTGTTATGATAGCCACAATTTTCCGGATCAAATGCGCGCAGATGCATTCATAAAAGATTTGAATGAATTTGAAGAACAACCAGGCGATCAATTGCCAAACCTGATGATCCTTGCGCTTCCTCTCGATCATACTTCAGGAATGGCGCAAGGATTTCCTACGCCGCGGGCAATGGTAGCTGATAATGATTTGGCTTTGGGAAGAATTATTGAAGCGCTTACAAAAAGCCGCTTTTGGGATTCTACTGTGGTATTTGTTACAGAAGATGATTCGCAAGCTGGCTGGGATCATGTTTCTGCCTACCGCACAACAGGATTTGTGATAAGCCCTTATTCAGTTTTACAAAGAACCGTTCACACTAATTACAATCAAACCTGCATTGTTCGTACTATCGAACAGATTTTAGGACTGCCTCCGATGAATGTAATGGATGCAACAGCATTACCGATGTTTGATTGTTTTAATGACACACTTGTTAAAAAAACGTACGCGTTTGAAAAAAACAATATTCCATTAAATGAGATGAATCAGAGCGCTGCTTCTTTGTCCGGTAAAGCGAAAAAGTTTGCTTTGCAATCATCGTTGCCTGAATTTGCTCATATTGACGGAGGCAATGATGATCTTCTCAACAGAATACTCTGGTTTGCGTCGAAAGGAAATACACCATATCCGGAAAAATTGACTTTGCCAAAAAAAGATCAGAAGGATGAGGATGATTAATTTTCGATGCCGCGGTTTTGATATCCTGATATAAGATGTGTAAGAGTAAACCAACAAATAATGCCAATTCCCCTTTTAGTTTACTTTTCCA
>JAICTW010000220.1 GCA_025936195.1 Flavisolibacter sp. | reverse complement strand
TTGTTGATTACATCCCGGCTCATACCATATTTGGCAGATAATTTACGATAGCTCGTTCCTCCTTTTAAGTACTCCTGAATTACTTGATTTTTAATGTCCATAAATGATCGATTTGGGGTCAACCTATTTCAGGACGAGACATTGGGTCTATTGCACTAAATAAATCGTGTGCGTATTCATCGTCAGGAATGCCCTTTTTTCTTTTCATTAATTCATTACTGGAATGAAAATAGTATGTTGCTTTCGTTGAACTTTCTACGGCTTTATAAATGTTCGATATTTCTGTTTCTCTAAATGCTTCTGTGTGGCTTGTTGCTACATATTTGCTCTTCTGCCTTGGATAATCGTTAAACAGGTTGTTTGTTATATCGTAATTGATATTTCTGTATGCAGTTAAAGAAAACAACCCGTGCTCCAAAGTTGTTGGCTCATTTTTGGTCACAAAAAACACCCAAGGATATTTTTCTGATTTTTTTACTTCAATTGTCAAGTACAATCTCAATTGAAGCTGTGAAAATCTATTATTCGTAGCGCTTCGGATGCAGTGAAAGTCTATCTCTCTATTTACCTTTTTATCCTTGTCAAAATATATGTAATTATTCAAGGTCGTCCAGTCTCTTTTACTAAGGATTTTGCTGACCTTAAGTTCACTGGTAAAACCACCCTTTTTTATAGATTGTATGACTTGGTTTTTAAAGTCTTCTGTCATCATAGTATTACAGCCAACAATTAAATATACGAACCAAAACCACATTTTCTAAAAATGGGAATATTGATTGTCAATACTAATCGTGTCGCTTTTGCGGATTGTTATGTCGCCTTTATAACTGTGATTGCAAACATCAGAACGGATATCCAATAGCAAGATTGTACACCAGGTTTTGCCTTCTCCATGCCGGATCAATAAAATTAATATCCCTGATCACTGAAGGTGGTACTACCCATGGCTTGCGCAATGGGAAGGCTACATCAAAACGAATGACAAATAAGGTAATGTCCAAACGAATACCAACACCGGCATCCACGGCCAACTGGCTTAAAAATTTACTGGTGAATTGGGCACCGGCTTTATGCGTATAAGAAGAATCGTTCACTAACCAAATGTTTCCGCCTTCAAGGAAAATGGCTCCATATAAAGGCCCTGAAATATGCGGACGGAACTCCGTGTTTATCTCTAATTTAATATCACCTGTTTGATCGGGTATGATGCTGCTCGGCTTGCCGCTTATAGTTTTTGGGAAATAAGTTCCGGGTCCAACGGAGCGGCTTCTGAAACCACGCAAGCTATTGTTACCTCCGGTGAAGAATTGTTTTATATAAGGCAGTTGCGTGGAGTTACCATAAGGAATTCCAATACCGATATCAATGCGGTTGGCCCAGGTAGATTTCAAACCTATCTTTCTGTAGTAACGCAGATCGCTTTCCACTTTAAAATATTGCGAGAAAGGAGAGCCAAAAAGTTTTGCAGTGTCTTTGTTTTTTACGTTAGCGCCCATGATCAGCCCGGCAATGTTCCCGGAAATGTCTGCAATGCCATTAAAGTACCAGGAGTTCAAGGGCTGCAGCCCACCGGCTTGCTGATTGTACAGGTATTCATATCGTGAGCCAAGAATAAATTGCTGGTCTATGATGTGGTTCAAACCAATGATGCTGTCCTGTAATTTCCTATAAGTTTGCGTGACGTTCAGCGGTTGCGCATAGGTGATACTGATGGGGTAGAGTTCATGTGATTTCTGAATAGTTTTCTTCCAGTTATAGCCATATTCAAAACGATAGGAATTGAGTGTATACAATTTATTGCGCTGCAAAATATCGTAACCTAATTTAATTCCTGTTCTCGGTGCGTAAGGACCGGTTACATGCAGTGTCCGGAAAGGAACTACCAGAAGCGGAATGGAAAAATCAGCTTCGGCACCGGTGCGATAGGTATTGTATCCGCTGAATGCGCCGCTAAACTGAACATCCGAACCAAGATAAGCGGTGATATTTGCCTGGACAGCACTCTTGAACATATTGCGGTGTTGCCAGCCTAAATTCAGTTGCCATCCGTTCAAATTATTGGAACGTGTTACCGTAGTGACTTCTGCATGAAGTGATTTTGGCAGCTTTGGTGTGAGGTAATAATAGGCATTCAGTTTTGGTGAATCCGTATTGGCAACTTCAAACCGGTTGTTTACAAATTTGAATGTATTCAGATTAATTAAACGATTCAGGGTTTGATTGTGTTCGGTACGATTATAAAGATCACCGGGTTGGAATTGCATGGCTTCTGCCAATACAAAAGGTTTGAATAAATGTTTACGTGCTATGATGTGATAGCCGTGGTAAAGGGTATCGTTCACGCCTATGGCTGTATCTAACCGTGCTGTGTTCAAACTGTAATTGCTGTAGATGTAAACATCATTGATGCGAAAAGGTTCTGCGGCCTGTTTGGGTGTTTCCGGTTTTATGGTCAGGTACATATCCACCAAATGGTGGCCAATGGTGCTGTCAGTTTTGATCAGTAAATAATCAGGACTGAAAAAATAAAATCCCTGCTCTTTCAGAATAGCGTCTATTCTGGTCCGTTCACCACGGATCACTTCCAGGTCAAACGGATCGCCTTTTTTCAATAAAGATTTATCCGCTGTTTTTGCAATAGCAAGAGAAAGCAGACTGCTGTCCCCTGGAAAATGAACGCTGTTAATGGTGTACTGATCACCGGTTTCTGCATTATATTTTGCTGAAGCTTTTTTTCTCTTTACAATGGTATCTCCCTTAACCGTTGCAAGAAAATAACCTTTGTTTACCAGATAGCTTTTAAGCACTTTTTCATTTTGCTGCAGATCAAGCTGGCTTAATAACACAGGAGGTTGTCCAAATTTATCTCTCAGGTTTTTGAACAAACCTTTTTTGGCATTGTAAAACATATTGTACACCATCAGCTTAAAAGGAATACCCAGGAATTTTGAATTGGGTTTCGGCCGCGTAAGTCCCTGCAGGTCTGACCGCAGGTCTTTTCTTTTTCTTGCCGTAAGCGAAGGCCCGCTGACCTTAACGGTTGCTCCGGTGTATAATTTATCATTGGCAGGAATATGCTTTGTGGTACTACAGCCCGACCATAAAAAAGAAATAATAAGAATAAGGAATCCAAAATTTTTCATCGAGATCATTGGCTTGATTTGTTTTGTTTAGTGCCTGTCCGGGTAAGTTTTTGTTTTTTCTTATGTAATAAATCCATGAGCTTCTCATAATCTGCCGATAGAATAAAGCTCAATCCTGTTTCAATAATATAACCATCAACGATTCCTTCGTATTCGTTGCGGCGATAGAAGCGCAACATATAACGGCCATCCCTGCTTAGCTGGTAGTCAATGGAAATATTACCTGCTATATTATTGTTTTGTTGTCTTGATGTTTGTGGACCTTGCAGTTCAAAATCATTTCCAACAGAAATTTTTAAGCGGTCATTTAACAATCGTTTGGTAAGGCCTACATTCAGATCGGTACGATTGCGCAGACTGCCGGTAGTGTAATCGTCAGTGGAAGTAACATCAAAATTGATATCCACGCCTTGTATCAATCCTGCTGCCAACTGATTTAATTGTTGTGTAAGCAAATTGCTCACGCTTTGTCTTGCATACGAAGCGGCACTGAAGGAAGCGCCTCCGGACTGAAATGGGTTTTCACCAACAAATCTTCCTAACAACAAAAGCGAGAATACCTGTTTGTTGGTTTCTCCCTGATCCTGCCGCAGCTGGTTCAAACGTGATTCCACAGTAGTAACCACGTCATTGCTTACCGGATAACTTTTATCAGGCGGCAAAAGAATATCGAAGCCTACCACAGGTTTTAACAACTCGCCGGTAAGATTCAAATGCACTTCAAAAGGAAGCTTCTGCAAATAGGTATTTCTGATCGCGGCGTTTGAAGCGGCTATCTGTTGTTCTACAAGATCAATCGGCGCTGTGTTGGCAATGTAAACTGCGTTTACATTCAATTGTGCCGTGGTTGGTTCACCGGTCCACGTGATGGTGCTTCCTTTTACAATATCAAAGCGCCGCTGAATAAAATTATAGGAGATTTGATAAGCACCTTCCTCCAATGTGTATGTTCCAACCATTGTGATCTTTCCGCTTGGATCTACACCGGCCGACAATTGTGCTTCGCCGCGAACATTCAGAAAATCTCCATTGGTAGGATCAATGATCACATTGAGAACAGCTTCTTTTTTTATTTCAATGTTGGCTGTAACATCCATTCCAAAAACACTGGCCTTATTCAAAGAGTCCACGCCACGGAACAGCGAATCATTTTCAGGCGCATCCATGTCCACAAATTCTACAATACCGTCTCTCTTTTCCACTCCCGGCTCTGCCTGCGGAACCACGATGGATAAATTAGTACCGTCATTTACCGTAAGCGAGCCATCCACAACAGGTTTTACTTCCGTGCCGGCAATGTGCAGATTGGTAGAAATATTCAACTTTCCATAATACAATTTGTTTTGTGCTTTTGTTGAATTCAGCACCATGAAATTTCTTGCTCGTACACTCAAATTAAAATTGTAGTTGATGAAGTTGGAGGTAAGAATATTTCCATCAATGGTTAAGCGATTGTTGGAAGAATCTCTTATTGTAAAATTGTCGAAGGTTAATCCATCGTTGGTAACAGCAATTTTTTCATTGTCCACTTTAAACTGGCTGCCCAGCATGGCAATGGCAAAGCTGGCATTATCAAAGTTCAAATCACCATTGATGTCAGGTTTCGCTGCTGTTCCTGCTATGCGCACATTTCCGTTAATAGCGCCGGATGCATTGGTGATGGCAGAAGCCATGGCGCCTTCCAGTGTGTGTAATTGCAAAGCTCTTACATTCAGGTTCAGGTCAAGAGCAATATCTTTTCCTGAAGGGGCAAAGGAACCGGTGAGTGCCACATCATTTCCTCTTCCCGTCAATGTAAGGTTAGTGTTATAACTTGTACCGTTTGAATTTACCTGCGCTGCAATATTTCCCAACGTATCCTGCCGCATGCTAAAATCGTTAATGGTAAGATTGCTGGTGAAAACAGGTTTATCCATGATGTTCGGGAAGTTTACGTTTCCATTCATAACACCATCTACTAAAGTGGAATCGGCTTTAATGAAACCGGTGATGGTTGCCAAACGGAAATTGCTAAAGGCCACCTGTAGTGGGGGAGGATTGCCACCACCAACACTGTTGATGCTTAAACTTTGGTTTCCTTTCTGCAAAACAAAATTGTTGGCGGTAATAGCATTCGGACTAATGGTGATTTGATTATTGGCGGGAACATGCCAAAGTTCATAATTCAGTAACAAACTATCCGGACTCAATTTAATAGCATACGTTCCGGTAGCAGGCTGTGTGATCAGTCCACCCAAATGATATTTATTCTTTGCGTTCTGATCATCAACACCCACTTCGAAATTGATGTTGTTATTCAATGCCGTTGCATTTACTCTCGCATTGTATAAATCGAAAGAGCTTCCGCTTTTTAGTCGTGCAACGGTTCCTTTTACCTGCAAGCCACTGTCCGACGTAAATGCGTTCAGGTTCACATTGCTCATCTCATTGCCATTGTACAAAATATAAGGAGTGGTAAGCGTTG
>JAICTW010000565.1 GCA_025936195.1 Flavisolibacter sp. | reverse complement strand
GCTACCCAAACTCATTAACTGTGCTGCAGAATAACAAATGGCTGCACATTCCATATCTAACTGAATACATTTGGCCATCATTTTTACATCCTGCTCCTGAGTACAAGAAGAGGCACAATGATTACAAATAGCTGCGCAACGCAAACAGCTTTCAATACAGGTTTGATATTGATGATAGTTTCTTGCCATGGTTTTTAATTTTAAAACTTACCTGCAAAATCAAAGCCATGAACAAACAAGACCTTGCTTCTCCCAAATAAAAGCTTTGCTGATCAGTTATAGCATTTTTGATTGTTGAAGTAATTATCTTTTGTTTCGGTCAATGAGCCGGCTTTTCTTTAAACTAAAAATTATAAAAGAAGAATCCCCGGCATGAGTTCCATTTCTTTTTTCAATGTCTCTTTTTTCAACTCATTCTTCTTCTCATCATTTTTGATAATTTGTTTATTATCGGCTGCACGCAACAACACTCCGCATAAAAGCAGTGCGGTAAAAAAAATGATGATCAGCGTTCTGTTTTTCATGTTCTTTGTTTAGATCTGTTTTAGATGTGAAGCATAATAAAAGAAGTAATGCTCACTTTCCTTTGCATACAATTGAGAAGAATTGTTTTTCAGTTCAAGCCTTTTGTCTTCAAAGTTTATGGTCTTGCAATGTGCACATACCGGGCAGGAAGCCGAATCGCACTTCTTATGCCCTTTATGGTCTTCAAATAAATTCTTCTGTTCCATACAGCAAACCTACTTTGATAAGAAGCCCTTGTCAATTCAAACAGGTATGAGTTGAACAAAAACCAACACCAACTGAAAAACGATTTCCGCTCTTCAATTCATTGACAAAAAACAACAGTTGATTCACTAAAGCATTGTGAAGGCTGTCGCCGCCATCTACTTTCGTTTTACAAACAATCACCCTTAACTATTCGAATCATGAACCATTACGAGATCAGTTCAATACCAGAAGGAACCAAAATTTTGTTTGCCAATATTCCTGCGGACGGACATTTCAATCCTTTGACCGGATTGGCTGTTCATCTGAAAAATAAAGGCTGCGATGTTCGGTGGTACACTGCGAAAAAATATGCAGAAAAAGTGCGGCGGCTTGACATTCCGTTTTACCCTTTTAACAAAGCACTGGATATAAGTGCCGATCCCGATATTGATAAAGTTTTCCCTGAAAGAAAAAAGCACAAAGGCCAGGTGGCCAAATTAAAGTTCGACATCATCAATGCTTTTATCCTGCGCTCTACCGAATACTATGAAGATATTCAGGACATCTATGAAGCATTTCCGTTTGAAGTGATGATCGCCGATATTACATTTGGCGCCATTCCTTTTGTAAAAGAAAAAATGAATCTTCCGGTGATTGCTGTTGGTGTGGTTCCCTTGCCGGAAACATCAAAAGATCTTCCGCCGTCGGGATTGGGCCTAACACCTTCCTCTTCTTTTTCCGGAAAGCTCAGACAAAACTTTCTTCGTTTTATTGCCGACATCTTACTGTTTGCAAAGCCAACCAAAGTAATGAAGAACATTCTTGCAGAACATGGAATTGATGCAGGCAATGCCAACATCTTCGATATATTGATCCGCAAATCAAGCACCGTATTACAAAGCGGTACTCCCGGATTTGAATATCAGCGAAGCGATATAAGCCGAAACATTCATTTTGCAGGTCCTCTTCTACCCTTTACACAAAAGAAAGAAAAACAAAAATGGTACAGTGAAAAACTGAAGCAGTACGACAAAGTCATTTTGGTTACGCAGGGCACTGTTGAAAAAGACGTTGACAAAATTTTAACTCCTACGTTGGAAGCCTTTCAAAATTCAGACTGCCTGGTCATTGTTACGACAGGAGGTTCGCAAACAGAGGAATTAAAAAAGAAATATGCTTCTGGAAATGTCATCATTGAAGATTTTATTCCGTTTGATGATGTAATGCCTTATGCCGATGTGTATGTGACCAACGGAGGTTATGGCGGTGTATTGCTTTCCATACAAAACCAGCTGCCGATGGTGGTTGCCGGTGTTCATGAAGGAAAGAATGAGATTAATGCAAGAGTGGGTTATTTTAAATTGGGCATTAACCTGAAAACAGAAAGGCCTTCTGTTTTGCAATTGAGAAAATCAGTTGAAGAAGTTTTAAGTAATGACATTTATTTCAAAAATGTAAAACGTTTAAGTCAGGAATTCAAACAATACGATCCCAATGAAATTTGCTTACAACAAATAGCCCGGCTGATACAAAACGGTCAAAAGCAAAAGATGAAAATCATGGAAGAAGTATTCATTTATTAGAATTGATCCTATAAAAGCTTTGGACTAGTGAATGAGGAGACCCGCAACTCTCCACCACTGCCACTCACAAACTGATTTGTGCGCTTTAATAACTATTCACCATAAGCATTGCAGCGGGTCAATTGATCCGCTGTTTGTTTTTAATCTGTTTCCTGTAGAAAAACTTCTACAGGAAAATTCTTATTCATGTTTTTCATCGAGAAATCTTTTGCCATTTTTCTGCTTTAGGTACTGCCGGGCACGAGGCCTGTTATTTGTAACCATCCATTCACCATCTCTGATGAAAATGGAGAAAGAAAAACAACAACCCACGAATTATTTCCGCAAAATTGCCAGAATCTTATTGAAGAGCATTTTGTTCCTGTTTTTATTCATAGTATTTGTTTTTATACTGATACTAACACCGCCGGTGCAACGATTCCTTACCGGCAAAGTGGAAAGCTATCTGCAGAATAAATTAAAAACCAAAGTAGAAATAGGAAGTATTTCCTTCGGCCTTTCCGGGAACATTAATCTCAAAGACGTTTACATTGAAGACCGCACCAGGGACACTTTGCTTTCCGGTGGATTGATCAAAGCGCATTTGAATTACCTGAAATTATTTTCTAATGAAGTGCAGGTAAAAGACCT
>JAICTW010000034.1 GCA_025936195.1 Flavisolibacter sp. | reverse complement strand
GATTTTAAATATTCTTCATTGTGTTCTAAGTATTGCTGGTTAAACACATTCTTATCAATTTTTTTGGCATAGAATAAAATAATATCAGCGACATTGCCAAAAGCTTTTCTTCCCTGTTTTGCATCATTATGTGCATTTGTTCTTTGCCACGTTATTTCATTTAAAGAGTTTCTCTCCCCAAAAATCATATCACACATCAATTTCAAATAATGGCTCATAGTAGGATCGCAATGCAAATAGAAACTCCCGGCTTCCTTTAAAAGCTTGTGCATGTACCAAATGCGAATGGCCATGGTGGTTAAATAGGCCACGGCGCTGTCACTAATGCTTTTTACATCATGAAAGGTTTTGAGCACCGTATAGAGGTCACGGTCCAGTTCTGCAATTTCATTGAGCGTATCAATATAATTGTAATTGCTCCAGGTATCAGCAAAGGCCTGCTTTTGGGCATTGGCATCTTTCATGTCCATGCTTTCGAAAAGCACATTGTAATTGCGTTTGCTGTTAAAGGGAGGATCAATGTAAATGAGATCAATGAAAGGCTGAGAGTGTTCACGTTTTAATTCCTTTAGAACATCAAGGCAATCGCCGAAATACAAATGGTTCATCGAGCATTTTAATTAATACTCACAATGTAAAAAACTTTTGGCTTACAGAATGAAACTGACACAATGCTGAATAGAATTACCGAACGTACAAGAGTGCGACGCAACGACAGTTAAATAGATAAACAAACCTCTGGCTCATAAATAAATTCTCACCAAACAATCATCAAAACATCTTTGCGCAAGTTCATCTTACTCTTTATCAAAACTTACCCATTCGATCAACAAAGATTGAATACTCAATTCGCCATTTACTACACCAAACAAAAATGCTCCCATCACTGAGAGCATTTTCTTTCATTACAATTTGTTTTAGAATGGAAGATCGTCGGCAACGTCTTCATTCATGCCCGCGGCAGCTGGTGTTTCCTGGCGGTTGTTATTGTAAGAGGTGTTCTCCGAAGCCGGAGAACCACCCATATTGTTATCGCCTTTACGTCCCAGCAACTGCACTTCCCTTACACGAAGAGAAAGTGAAGCACCGGCTGTACCATCGTTGCGGGTGTAGCTGCGAACTTCCGGCTGACCTTCCACAAACACCTGTTGGCCTTTTTGAAGGTAAGGTGCAATGGCAGTGCGATCGGTCCAGTAGGCACAATCTACCCAGGTTGTTTTTTCCTGATTGTTGCCTGCGCTGTCGCGGTACTTTTCCGTGTGGGCCACTGTAAAGTTGATTACATTTTTTCCGTTGACTGTGTTGACCGTACAATCTTTTCCAAGATTCCCGATCACTTGCATTTTAATCATAGTGCTCAAAATTTACGCATTAATAATAGTGGTTCAATTTACGCTTTTTACAGCGATTTTTTAGGCGATAAATGTAGAGGATTTGTTAGAGTTTGGAAGAAATATTTATACACTGAAAAAGGTGCAGGGCTGAAGGTTTAAGGCTGAAGGCGACGGGTGAAAGTTTTAGAAAATGGAGGATCTGTGTATGGCATTTGCAGTAATAAAATCTATGGCTTTCATCACTCCATCAGGGATTCGGGAAGTTTTGTATCAGCTTTGTGCCTTCATAAATTTCGGAGAGCGGAATGGTCGTTGTAATTTTTGGAAAGACTAATTGGTCATCCAAAGATTTGTATTCAAGTAATTCCCAATGATCGGATGGGTTACGAATGAACGATTCCACGAGAATAAATTCCGCATCTACTAATACATATTGTTTCAAACTTTTAATATCCCGGTACAACCTAAACTTTTCGCTATGATCATAGCCCCGTGTTGAAGGTGATAAAATTTCAATGATTACTGTTGGATTAACAAAAGAATCTTCATCAAAGTCTGTAGATGCCGGATCACCGCAATAAATGGAGATATCCGGATAAGTGAATAATGTATTTTCAGGAATATGCATGCGCATATCACTTCCGTAAGGACGGCAAGGGCTTCCCTTCAATTTATTTGCAAGATCTGTAAACAAATTCGTAAAGATCCAATTATGCCTATTGCTTGCACCCGACATCGCAAAGATCTCTCCTTTGTAATACTCGTGCTTTTCAGTTGCTGCTTTTTCAAACTGAAGATATTCTTCAATACTGAGCTTTTGTTTGCCGTAAGCTATGGCTGGCTCCCTTATCTCGTGCATACCTTAAATATACAAAATTCAGCATCTGCAAGGATGCAGTCTTCTTTCACCACAACAGCATTACCCTGAAGCAGCAGAAAAAAAGAAAGATCAGAAAATAAATGACAAAGAAGTTCATAACAGTTGGGTGTTCTTAAGTACAATCACTTTTTAGGTTTTGCATTGGTAGGAGCTTGCTCTTTCAGCCTGCCTGCTTCTTTTAATTTTTGATTGATGATCCATTCAATGTGCCCGTTCACACTCCGGAATTCATCTGCCGCCCACTTTTCCAAAGCTTTGTAGGTATCATTATCAATCCGTATAACAAAACTTTTTTTTGAACTCACTTATTCCTGGTTATGATTTAGAGGAAATTAAATTTTCTAATGCTCTTTCAAAGGATGGACGAAGGGCGGAACTAAAGAAAAATTTTTTGCCGTTCTTCAAATGCAATTGAACGCCTTCACCGGTGGCAGCTATGTAATACCATCCATAACTGGGAAACCATCCATATCCACGGGATAAAAAAGGAAAATTTCTTGCCTCTATCGTGCTGATCTCTTCCTTTTCAATAACCCTGTATTTTGATTGTAATGGCTTCCCTCTGAAATAAAAACCATTTGAAGTAACGGCGGTTTCCAGCCTGCTTTTAGCAATCAGATAAATGGTAATTGCTGAAACCAGTATTACAATGGGCAATGCAATGCGAACATCATTTTTCTCTGCACCCGTAAAGACCGATAAAAGCACTCCCGCAACTGCCAGCAACAGGCATACCACAATCAACCCTATCACCCATCGGGGATATTTCTGTTTTTCTTCAAACAAAACCCTTCCTGATATTTCGTCTGCCTTCAACATATTTATTGATACAAAGTTCCGGTGTTCAAAATAGGTTGTGCTCCTTTTTCTCCGCAAAGCACCACCATTAAATTGCTCACCATTGCTGCTTTCTTTTCTTCATCTAAATGCACAATGTCCTTTTTAGATAACATTTCCAATGCCATCTCCACCATTCCTACTGCGCCTTCAACAATTTTTGTTCTTGCCGCAACGATGGCCGTGGCCTGTTGCCTTTGCAGCATCGCACCGGCAATTTCCGCAGCATAAGCCAGGTGACTGATCCTTGCTTCCTTAATGATAATGCCCGCAGGTGTTAACCGTTCCAGAAGTTCCTTTTCCAATAATTCATTCACTTTGTCAGCGCCATCACGTAAGGTGATTTCGGCGTTTTGATCTTCAAGATTATCATAAGGGAAACTGGTGGCAAGATGCCGTATGGCTGCTTCGCTTTGCTTTATCACGTACTCTTTATAATTCACCACATCATAGGCCGCTTTGTAGGTTTCACCAACCTGCCAAACAATAACGGCGGCAATTTCAATGGGATTACCCATTTTATCATTCACTTTTAATTTAGCACTCTCTAAATTTTGTGATCGAAGTGAAATGTTTTCCGCTGAATAAAAAGGATTGACAAAAAACCATCCATTCTCTTTTACGGTTCCCACATATTTACCAAACAGATTCAATACTCTTGAATGGTTTGGTTGAATGATCATCAGTCCCTTCATCAGGAATAGTGCGATTACAACCATAAAAATTCCTGCCCCCATTATCCATGGATCCGGCGTTTGTCCTTTGCCTGCTTGTGAAAACAAAAAAATAGCGATAGCTAACAAGAATATACTAATAAGAAAACCGACAATTCCCGAAATAGGTTTTATGATCTTTTCCATACAGAGGAGTTTAGAGTTGATATCAATTTGATATCAAAGTTATACTAAGCGTCCTAAATTCCAAAAGTTTGAATGATTTCTTTCCGCATCTGTTTTATTGTGCAGAATAGCATCAAAAAATTATCTGATACTTTTGCTCCTCAACCATCAAACTCTTTCACATGCAAACTATTTTAGGAGGCGGCGGCGCTATTGGAACCGAATTGGCAAAAGCATTAAAAACATTTACACAGCAGATACGCATTGTCAGCAGAAAGCCACAGAAAGTAAATGATACTGATGAAACTTTTGCTGCTGATCTCACCAATGAAACAGCTGTAAGCAAAGCCATAGAAGGCTCCGAAGTGGTTTATCTTGTTGCAGGTCTTCCTTACAAAATAAAAGCGTGGCAGGAGCAATGGCCGAAGATCATGCAGAACGTTATCAAAGCCTGCGAAAAGCATCAGGCTAAACTTGTTTTCTTTGACAACGTTTATTTGTATGATGAAAAAAGCATTCCTCATCTTACAGAAGACGCACCTATAAATCCACCGAGCAAAAAAGGGAAAGTAAGAGCAACCATTGTACAAATGATCATGAATGAAGTGAAAGAAGCAAGACTCACAGCCATGATCGTTCGTGCGGCAGATTTTTATGGCCCAGGTATTAACACAAGCGTATTGCAGGAGACTGTTTATAAAAACATGAAAAAAGGGAAAGCTGCTTTCTGGCTTGGTGACAAATCAAAAATTCATTCCTATACCTACACACCGGATGCTGGCAAAGCAACGGCTTTGTTAGGCAATACACCCGATGCATTTAACCAGGTTTGGCATCTGCCTACAAGTAATGAAAAGCTCACAGGCAATGACTGGATTCGCTTATTTGCAGAGTCCATGAAGGTTAAAAACAAATCAATGTCTGTACCTAAAACAATGGTGCGGCTGATGGGATGGTTTAATCCTGTAATGAAAGAGATGACGGAGATGATGTATCAAAACACACAGGATTATTTTTTCGACAGCACTAAGTTTACAAAACAGTTTCCTCAGTTTAAAGTAACAAATTATGAAGAAGGTGTCAAAGAAATTATTACTGCTGATCAAAAAAGCCTCTGAAAATTCAGAGGCTCAAATCAGTAACAGTTTATTTCATAAATATGTTAACCACCCGTGCTTCCATCCCTTACTTTAATTTTCTTTCTACCTGAATTTTTCTTTTCAAATTCCAAAACCTGTTGTGGCTTGTTGGCCGGTTTCTCCTCGCCTTTAGCGTTCGTGGCAGTTGATTTAGTGCCACTTTTACCAACATCTATTGGCGCCAGATCATCATTATCATTACTACTTACCACAACATCCTCTTTTTTCTTGTTCATCACCCATACTTCTGTAGATTCAATGCCGCCGGTTTCTGTATTGTAATAGGTCCAGGTTCCGTTTTTGTAAGCATTCGGCTCCACCATTATTATTTCTTTTCTTACAATCTTAGAAGGATCGTTGATATCATAAATAGCGACGGTGTCGTAAGGATTTTTCGGATCAATGGCTCTCCAGCTTTCTTCACGCAACAACTGACCGGTAAATAAAAAATACTTACACTTACCATTTTTCATTCCCAAATAATAGCTTTCAAGGGCCAGCAAATCGCCTTCCGGAGAAAACCGTTTCCACGTGCCTTCTTTTTTGTCGTCAATAAAAATGCCTTGCTCATCGTAGCCGTCTTCTCCGCGTAAAGGATCGGTATGAACCACCCAGGGACCTTGTTTTAATCCTTTTAAATCTACACGGTTTATAGTGTCATGTCTTGGTGTGAACTGGTAGCTTTTCCATTGTGCTTGCGCACTAAAGCAAACAAGTAAAGCAATAATCAATAGGTATCGCATTTTTAGTAAGTTTGACGATTATCTCTATAACGATAAAACGGACTGTTTATGTTATCAAAATTAACCTGCTATCTTTTTTTTCCTATTCTTTTGCTCGTTAGTTTTTTCACAAATGCTCAAATTAAACCTACGCCTGCTGAAGCGAGATTAAAAAGCATGCAGCAAAGGCAGGTGTTGAAGAGCAAATCAGTTTTGGATTCTATTAAGTTCAGAAATATTGGTCCTTCCATTATGAGCGGCCGTGTAGTGGATGTGGATGTGAACCCTTCCGATGCAACTGAATTTTATGTGGCTTATGCAACAGGCGGACTGTGGTACACCAATAATAACGGACAATCCTTCACTCCTGTTTTTGATAGCGCCGATGTTATTACCATTGGTGACATAGCAGTGAACTGGAAAACCAAAACCATTTGGGTGGGAACAGGCGAAGTGAACAGCAGCCGTTCTTCCTATGCAGGTATTGGTATTTACAAAAGCAAAGACAACGGAAAAACATGGCAGTATTTGGGTTTGCCCGAATCACAGCATATCGGAAAAATTCAATTGCACCCAACCGATGATAATATTGCATGGGTGGCTGTGTTGGGACATTTATATTCTCCCAATAAAGAAAGAGGTGTTTATAAAACAACAGATGGCGGCGCTACATGGAATCAAACTTTGTATGTGGATGATAACACCGGCGCAGTGGATCTTGACATTAATCCAATCAATCCAAACGAGCTGTATGCTGCTATGTGGTACCGAACAAGAAGTGCTTCAAACTTTGAAGAAGGTGGAAAAACAAGCGGCATTTATAAAAGTACGGATGGCGGAAATACATGGAGCCTGCTAACAAAACCCGGCTCAGGATTTTTAACCGGCGATGCTGTGGGAAGAATTGGTCTTGCTGTGTATTCAAAAAATCCTCAGATCGTTTATGCCATTGTAGATAATCAAACCGCAAGACCGGATACAGCAAAACGGGACACGACGAAATATATACTGAATGATTTTAAAAATCTCACTGCGGAACAATTTGCTTTATTAAATGAAGCAAGACTCGATACTTTTTTTAAGAACAACAGAATGGATAGGAAATACAATGCAAAAGAAGTAAAAAGATTGGTGTCAACAGGGCAATTGAAACCAACTGCCATTTATGATTTTTTATACGTGAACACCGGCTTTGAAGGAACTCCCGTTGGTGCAGAAGTGTACCGCAGTGATGATGCAGGGCAATCCTGGAAAAAGGTCAACACAAAAGCCTTGAACCTTTACAGCACTTATGGTTATTACTTCGGGAAAATATTTGTTTCTCCATACAACAATCAAAAATTAGTGATCACCGGTTTTGACATTGAGCAATCCAATGATGGCGGCAAAACCTTTTCAAGAATTGATAAAGAGAACACGCATGCCGATCATCACGTAGCATGGATTGATCCGCAAAAAGATTCGCACATTATTATTGGTAACGATGGCGGTTGTAACATTACCTATGATAACGGGCAACATTGGTTCAAAGCCAATACACCTGCAGTGGGACAATTTTATTCTGTGGTTGTTGACAACGCCAGACCTTATAATGTGTATGGCGGATTGCAGGACAATGGTGTTTGGTACGGACCATCCAACAACCGTGAAAGCTATAGATGGTACGATAACGGCAACTATCCATTTAAAAGCATAATGGGTGGCGATGGAATGCAGGTGCAGGTAGATACAAGAGACAATACAACAACGTACACCGGCTTTCAATTTGGAAATTATTCAAGACTGAATCGTTTGAATCCAAGAGAAACAGCAAGAAGAATTACACCGCAACATTCATTGGGAGAAAAGCCTTATCGTTTTAATTGGCAAACTCCTGTTTTAATCAGTAAGCACAATCAGGACATTATTTATTTTGGTGGAAATAAACTGTTCCGTTCATTCAATAAAGCTGATACATTTGAAGTGATCAGTCCTGATCTAACCAATGGCGGAGGCAATGGCGATGTTCCTTTTGGAACGATAACCACCATTGCAGAATCCCCACTTCGTTTTGGATTATTGTATGCAGGCACTGATGATGGAAACATTCAGATATCAAAAGATGTTGGAGCAAGCTGGACTTTATTAAATCCTGCAACAACTAAGAAAAGGCAATATTCTGTTTTACCAAAAGGTTTATGGATAAGCCGTTTGATCGCTTCCAAATACAAAGAAGGAAGAGTATATGCAGAATTAAGCGGTTATCGAAATGATGATTTCAATGCCTATTTATTTGCAAGTGAAGATTATGGAACAACGTGGTGGCCATTAGGAAAAGACCTTCCTGCAGAACCTTTGAATGTGATTCGTGAGGATCCCAGGAATGAAAACATTTTATACGTAGGCAGTGATGGCGGTTTGTATGTGAGCTTCGATCGCGGACAGTCCTTCATGATGTGGGATGCCGGTTTGCCCCAGTCCATTCCAGTGCACGATATTGCCATACAAGAAAGGGAAAACGAAATTGTGTTGGGAACACATGGCAGAAGTATTTACATCGCCAAATTAGATGATGTACAGGGATTGCAAAAAGATAAAGACTGGCTGAAGAAAAAACCGGTAAGCAAACAACAGGAACGAAATAGCCACAATGATGATGAAGATGATCCTTTGATGGAAGAAAAAGAGTAAGAACAAAAATGTTGGCACCGGCCAACATTTTTTATTTAGAAGATTTACGAAACGATCAAGCTTTCCACAAGATGCTTTCTTAATGTTACGTTACTAATAGTAAATCCTTAGTTAATAAATTCAAAGGCAAAAAATTGTTCCCTATCTTTCAATATTGTAATTTACTTATATGCAAAGCCGCTATGTCATCTTTGCGGATGATGATGCAGACGACCTGGAACTGATTACCGGATTTTTTAAACAGTACAACAGGAACATTAATGTTCTCGAGTTTAAGGATGGAAAAGAAGTATTGAATTTCCTCGACGATTTTGCAATCAACGCCACGCCGGTTTTAATTGTGCTCGACATCAACATGCCTCGCCTCAATGGCAAGGAAACACTTGCGGCTATCCGGAAAATTTCAAAGTATCAATACACTCCAGTAGTGGTGTACAGTACTTCCATCAATTCAAACGATGAAAATTTTTGCAGGCAATTGGGAGCAAGCTGGGTAAGTAAAACTTCTTCTGTTGATGGCGTAAAACAAGTAGCCAAAGTGCTGGCAGAATTTTGCGAACTACAAACACATTGAATGATCGTAATTAAAGTATTAGGGGCTCATAGATTGATTTTATTTTTCACGGCAGGGCTTAGTGCTTTCCTCTTTTTTTATTAGTTTTAGCCCTCATATCTTCTTCTATAAAGAAAGATTGATGAATCCATTTACTATGAGATCGAAACGATTACATCTTCTTACAATTATTCTTGCTTCTTTTGTCTTTTTAGGTTGCACAAGAGAGACCGAACAATTTCAAACCGAACATTTATCAGAATATCTTCCACTGCAGGTTGGCAAATACATTACGTATCGCCTTGATTCTACTGTGTTTTTAAATTTCGGTACTGTAACTGCAGTTCATTCCTACCAGGAAAAACATGTTATAGATGCACAGATTACAGATGCAACAGGAAGGCTCAGTTATCGCATTCTGCGTTTTATAAGAGATACTGCAGGAATACAACCATGGATTTCAGCGGGCACGTATTCCATTACGCCAAATGATTCTGTAATTGAAGTAAATGAAAATAACTTACGATTCATAAAGCTAGCTCTTCCAATAAAACAGGATTTTAGCTGGAAAGGGAATCGTTATTTACCTGATGATGCGTTTGCACCGGTTTTTAATTTCAACAGTGATTATGGGATCAATAATTGGGACTACACCTATAGTTCAATTGAAGGGACACTATTACTAAACGGACAGACCTACAATAATGTATTGACAGTTGACGGCATTGACGACAACTTCAATGCTAATAAAACGGATGCTTCGGTTATCAATCCTGTTGCGCCCGCTTATGTAAATTATATTCAGGATAATTATGCAAAGGGAATTGGATTGATTTCACAGGCGTTTATTTTTTGGGAATACGACCCAATAAAGACCGCCAAAGTGGGCTTTGGAGTAAAACGTTCAATCATTGACCATAACTGAGATCATGAAAAAAACTTTCGGTTTTCTGATAACCGTATTGTTCTTAATTGAAGCGAAAGCACAAACAAGGTATATTGTTACATTCAGGGACAAAGGATCAAACCCCTACGCATTAAACAATCCTTCCGCTTATTTATCGCAAAAAGCAATTGACCGGAGAAACAAATATTCAATTGCTATTGACAGTACCGATCTCCCAGTGACACCAAAATATATTGACAGTGTTCGACTGGCAGGAACGGTCACCATTCTCAATGTTTCCAAATGGCTGAACTCTGTTTCCATCCGTACCACAGATGCTGCTGCGTTAAGTAAGATCAGCAACTTTCCATTTGTACAATCTGTTTCAGCAATTGCCCTAAGAGTAAGCAATCAGGGAATGCTCAATAATAAATTTGCTATCGAAAGAGAACAAAAATCTTTATCTCCATTTAAAGAAACAGGCATTACTTCCGATTTCTTTGATTACGGTAATTCATTTGGACAGGTTCATATTCATAATGGAGAATTTCTTCACAACATAGGATTGCGCGGACAGAATATGATTCTTGGGATGTTGGATGCGGGCTTCAACAATTATCTCAATGTAAAAGCATTTGACAGCGCAAGAGACAACAACCAGATTTTAGGTGTGTATGATTTTGTTGTGAAGGATAGCAGCGTTAACGAAGACGATGCACACGGGATGGAATGTTTTTCGACCATTGCGGCCAACATTCCCGGACAGTTTGTTGGCGCTGCACCCAAAGCCAATTTTTATTTG
>JAICTW010000061.1 GCA_025936195.1 Flavisolibacter sp. | reverse complement strand
GAAAAATGTCGAAAGGCAAACATGTTGAACTCAATGAACCCACTCTTACAATTGATAAAGACCTTTCGGATACGGCAAAGTAAAACCGGATAAGGAGCATTCGGATTAACAGAAGGAAGCAAAGGCCTGATGCAATTCCCGCAAATAAACTGCGAAGACAATTCAATCAATCTTCTGTAAAAACTGTGAAGCCGCACCGCGAACGCTATTCATGGAATTATTCTGGGAGATGTATCTGATATCATTCAACAGTTCCGGATATCGGTACGACCATTCCATAATTACCTGCAAAGCCAGGAGTCTTGTTTTTTCCGCCGGCGTAGCTTCAATTATTTTGTTTAAAGCATTGCTTAATGCTTTGTTGTAACTTCTAAAATAAAGTGCGTTAAAAATATTCTCCAATATGTCAGGATTGCTTTCCTGTTGCAAAGCCTTTGAGTACAAAGAGTCAACTTCATGTTCATTTATAAAACGCAAGGCATAAAAAGCATATCCTTTTACAGAAGCGGTACTGTCCGCCAAATATGTTTTAATAGAGGGCAGCGTATTCGTTGTTCCGCAATTGCCCAATACACTTAATACCAGCAATGCATCATTGCTGTTGTGTAAAAAGGCCGCGAGTTGTAAGGCGATGGAATCGGCTCTTGCAGGATCCGTATGTTTGAGCGTGCCTGCGATATTGCCCAATGCCAGTTGTGCAGACGATCGTATAGATTCTGATTGCGAGATGTCAAAAGCAAATGTTTCTAAAGTTTTTTGAAGCTGATAGGAAGGAGCACTGATAAGACCTGCTGAAGGAATGATTTTTTTTAACTTGTTCTCATCACTGCTATTATGAATAAGATAATCGCAGATGATTTTCTGGGCATAATCAGTGGAAGCAGTGATCAGGGCTGTACGGATGGTTTTAAAACTGGTACCGGATACATCTGCCTGTAAAAAAATATCCCGCAGCAATGAAAGTGAATCCTTATCAGTTACAAGGCATATACGTATTTCGTTTGCCAGTTGGTCCTGTTTGTTTTCATTCTTTTCTACTTCGTTTTCTTTTAAATTTTCAATCAGTCCGGCAATGTTTAGTTCCCTGCTTCTAACGAGATCCTTTTCTTTTGCTTTCTGCAGTAGTTTTTCAGGATAGTAAAGTGGCCTGGCGTAGAAATCTTTTTTTTCAGGAAAAAAATTAATGGGTACAACAATGGTGGACAGCAATCTTAGTTTCAATCTATTTTCCTGCACCATCATGGTTTTGTGATTGATCTTCGTTTCGCGGGTTACCACTCCATCAATATCCTGTAGTCTTCCTTTTGAGTTAAGGGAATAATTGAAATCAATTGTGTACGAGTTATTTTTCGAGATGATGTTTTGCGGTACATTGTCATACACAGGATGCAAAGAAGTTAAATGGATAGAATAGCTGCCTGAAGAAAGAAGAGTAGTAGTATAATCAGCCTGCATCGGTCCATCAGAAGTAGATAGCATTCCCTGCCAGCTCTCACCAGACCTGTCGGGTAGAATATGCTGATAATATTCCAGCAACTGAATGATGATATATTCGCCGGCATCTGAAACTGGTTGCAGGAAATATATACTGTCAATTGCACCATTTTCTTTTTGTGAAAAATAAAATCCCTTATGGAGATCATCCAGCAATATTTGTTGTTCCTTCACCGGCAACGGAAATTGAATATGGTTTATTGAGTCAAATGCACAATGAAAGAAAAAGACAGAATCTTTTTTTGCGCTGCATGCGATTTGCATAATCCCCGTTAAAGAGCCGGTAAAACTCGTATCCTTTGCATTGCTGCCGAACAAGCCGAACTCTGTTTTTACCATAGTTGTAAACTGCAGGTTATAGAGAGCAGTTTCTTTCGACTTCCATGGCAAGTCGCGAAAATTATGATTTACGCCCTGGCAATAAGCCAGACTAAAAAAGTTGATGGTAATAATTAAAAACAGAAAACGCATTGCAGGAAATTTAAAAGCTGCCCCGATGCGCCGGGGCAGCTATAAGATGTATTACCAGTTCAACGTTTTTCCTTTGTCCTCGTCCAACAGAATACCGTTCAATGTTAAAGCAGTCGGCGTTTTATAAATTGGAATGGTTGATTTTGCAATGCATGGACCAAAGCAACTCCAGTTGGTCAAATCAGGATAACGTACAAAGAAGTCCACTTCACCGCTTAATGCTTCCAGCGTACTGACTACATTAGCTTTATTGACCAGGTTCCATTTGGAACCATCGTAAGAAAGACCGGCAGTGCCGCCAAAACCCAATCCGCCCTTCAGCAAAGTAATGATTCCTTCTATACCACCTTCGGCAACATCTTCAAGACCGTAAGAAGCAGCCACTCGTAGCCGGATACTATAAGTTGGTCCGACATAAGCATCAACGCTGCTCTTTGTCATATTCGCTGCATACATGCATCCCACTGCACCACTGGTGGACAGGTCGGTATTAAAACCAACGGAAGGTATCCAGTCCATAAAATTGACAGTATTAACAGGAACAGAACTTATTAACTCGCTAATGTCAAGTTCCTGCTCATCCTGTTCATTCAAGGTATTCGTATTAACGGCAGACGTCTTATTAAAAAGCGATCTTCCCAATAAATTCACCACTACTTTGCGGGATAATTTTTTAGTGCTGTTGGATGGTGAAATGAATTCAGCATTCATGGTTGCCACAGGTATTGCAATACTAATAGGCAAACCGAAAGAACCGTTCATGCTCGCTCCGAAATTGACCGCTACTTTGTATTCTGAATTAGTGCCGGAAAGCAGGTCCGGGTTGGAAACGCTGATAGTAGATCCGTCCGGCGGTTCGGCATAACTCTTTACATCAAGACTTGCAGCAGCCAGTTTAAAACTGCCATTATCAATATTCAAAACATCATTTATTTTATCGGTCAATGGCTTTAATAGTTTATCAATCGAATACGTCTGATCAATGGTTTCAGGCCCGATCAGCTTACTGGCTAACTTCGATTTTAAACTGGCGATGATGTCTGGATTTATTTTATTGATAGGTGAGATGGCTTTCAAAGTAGAGGTGTTGCTTGTTTGAATAAAGAACTTGTTGTTATCAGTTTGCAAGGCTGGCAATGGTTTAAGGTTTTTGTTTATTTCCATATTCAAAGAACTGATTCTTGCCTGGTCCAGTACTACCGGTTTATAAATCAGGTTCGATGGGCTCACTGTCAGATTGCGAAGGGTGTAACCTTTTTTATTGATCTCTTCTTCAATCTTATTCACTTGCTTTAAATATTCAGCCACGGTAATTGATTTCCCGGAAATGGTTTTGATCAGATCTGTTTCTGCATATTTTTTACCTCCGGTGTTTTTGATATCGGCAAGAGTAAATGCTTTTACTGTAAGTGCCTGTTTAGGATTAACAAGAGGTGAGCTTTTTTTACTCACCAGAATTTTTGTCTGGCAAAAAGATGTAGTCCCGGCTGTGCAAAGGACTACGACTAATAAAGCGATGATTTCTTTTTTCATGATGTGTGTTTTTGTGTGAAGAGATGATAAGTAGTTTATTACTCTGATGTATTAGTTAACTTTTTCCAGGATCCAAACCTGAGTGGCGGCATCGTTCTTTGCGGTAAATTCATCTACCGGGCAGCTACTGACATCGAGGCAATTATCCGGTGCATCCAAAACTTTTTTGCTGTTCCAGTTGTACAGAACGTAGGTATTCACTTTATTTGGGATTTTAAAGAAGTACCAGGTTTCTTCATCCCCAACAACAAAATCTTTTTCTTTCATCAGAACATTATTACTGTGCTCAGTTCCATTTGGTATGCCTGCAGTGAAATTCACATCGGCAGCCATATTGCCTCCGAACGACCATAGCTGATAACCCCCGACTATTGCCTTATGAGTGATGGTGAATACGGAGCCCGTAGTACTGATCTTTAACTGATGTCCAACGATGCCATCCCAGTTCAGGTATTTTTTTGAATTGTTTTTAAAAGCATAGCATGCAATTTTATAATTGCCATCTGCCAGGCCGGATCCCAATAAATTGTCCACTATATTTCCTGCCTGCCATGATATTGTTGCTATTGTAGTCTCAATGGCCGTAGCCGTATTGTTAATGATGTCGTTGTTTTGCGCTTTGGTTAAATCTCCCGCAGTGCAGTTATCGCCTGCAGCAGGCAAAGGAACAGCAGGCGGCAATAAACCAAAAACTGAACTGTTCAACTGGTGCTTGACCGCTTCGAGAATTAATGTGGGATGATGGTAGCAAACGGAGCCCGGACAAACAGGAGGAAATACAAATTTTGCAGATTGAGGAACCTGTTCAGCAGGTAAATTGCCAAGAGCACAAAGAATTTTGGCATCATCGGCTAAGGTTTGTTCACTTCTTAAATCGGCACTGGTATAATCGGTAAAGAAATTTCTTTCTCCTGCCCTTGCAAAGAAGAAGGACTGAGGTGGTAATGTGCAGATAGGATCATCTCCAAATTCAAACCGCTGAATATGTGTTTTGCCAATAGCACTATTCATTTGGTTGACAAAAGTTTGATCGCCGGGATGAGGAGACTCATAAACATACACGCCCCATGGTGTAATCTGATAATTGAATTTTAAGAACATGGCAAACAACTGGGCATGTGCTCCACCTAAACTATGTCCCGTGATCCATACCTTTTTTTTGGCGCCTCCATATCGTTGAATCCTCGATGCAAGTGAATCGGCAAAGCCCTGGTACAATAAGCTTTCGACCATTCCACGGTGTACATTTCCCTGGATGTTCGGATTCATGATGGATGCAGGCCGTTTTAAAAATTGAAAATCACTTGCCAGCCATTCATTCCATTCATAAGCAAATGAGCTTGGTACATTGCAGGCTACGCGATCAGTACCTCGGAATACAACATAGATAGTTGTTGGTGTTGAAATAAGAATCGCTTCCGGGTCATAGCCGCTGGGATTACATTTGTTTTCAAAATCAAAAATTGCAGTTTGTCCATTAGGTACTTTGTAAACAGCAACGCTTGGATCAATGGTGTTGCCTGTAAGCATTTTGGAAATGGACGTGGTTGAACTGATACCTGTTTTTAAATTCAGTGCTTCAGAAGCCAATGTGAATGTGGGTGCCTGATCTTTATCTACAAATAAATAGCCTAGCTTGTCGGCATAGTGTTCTACAAACGCCTCATCGTGACTTTCAAGAAATTTAACCGAGTCGCCGTTTTGTCCGTAGCCACGTACGCCGCCATACCAGTAACGGAAATAATCGGGATAGCTCATGGTGCATAAATAACCCAGAAGAAAGGCATTCATCGGATTAAGAGTAACTGCATCGTTTTTAAACTGTGTATTGAAACAGTTCTTTCCGGTTTGCGAATACGAATCTGTTATCAGAATACCGGATAGGATTATCAGCAGTAGTGTTTTTTTCATTTTTTATTTTTTAGTGGTGATGAATTATCGCATCATGCAGCTGATAGAAGCCACGGGAGTGAAGGTTTGTATTTTCCATTGGGCATTAAAAACACAGCGCATACCATAATTGAGAATCACACTTTGACTGATGCGCCAGTCTCCGCCAATGCTCAATGTATTTGGATGCACTACATCCCATTTTACAGAAGAAGGAACGATTTCAAAATCATTGGGAGTTTTGAAAGCTTCGTTTAGTGCTTCAACAGGTGTTTTCAATGCCTTCTTCTCATAAAGAAATTCTATGAAGAAAGTATAGAGGGCACCGCCGTAACGCAGGTTCATTCCTGCTGTGTATAAATGATTGTCGGCTATGGCCTGGTCGGTAACTTCTTCCAGTGTGCTTTTGTTACGGACAAGAAATTGAAGTTCTTCCTGGTACCAGCTTACTCTGAATAACCCGGATAACAAAAGTTTTCTGCCAATGCCAAAACTTCCATTCAACCAGGCGCCCCAACCTGTATTGCGGTTCAGACGCAAACTCTTTAAAGAACCGGAGCTGTCTGTTTTATAAGAATAAACTCTTCCAAATGCCGCATCGAGTGAAGAAGAATTCCAATGTTCGGCAACAAAAATTTTAGCTCTTTCATTGATCTCCGCATTGCGTCTCGAATTGCTTGTCAGCAACTGATCTTCTATGGATTTGATTTGATTTCTCAGATCTGGCTTCATTAAAATGTTCTGAGTAGTATCCAACTGAATGTTGAGTGCTTTCAATTGCGAATCCAGATCATGTCTTTCCTTTACATATTTCAATCCGATGTCCTCATACAGTTCTCTGGCCATCAGTGGATCTCTTTGCTTGAAAAGATTGAGCTTAACTGCGTAACCAATTCTCCTATCATTGTTCTCATCCTGCACCGAGCCGACAGATACATCTGCAGAAGCCAGTTGACGCATAAAGCCGGATGCATTCTGGTATTTACCAAGGTCTCTTCTGTTGTAAAACATTTCCCAAATGGGCTGCGATTCAATTGCCAGGTTTGGATTCAATCTCCATGATTTAAAAGACCAGTCCACTTTAAAATCTTTGATGTCGGATGTGCGATTGATTTGCGATGGCGTAACTCCCATGACATCAAAAACCGGAGAGGCAGGAATGGAAAATTCTTTGGGTGATAATCTTCCTGCTTTTTCTTCATTCAAATTTTGACAGGCAGCTTTTGTAAAAACCGCAGTGGAAAAAACTACCAACAATAAAATTGAAAAGCGCATACGAATATGAATTGTGGTAAGCAGAGGCACGATTCAAAACGACAGTGCTAATCTCCGTTGCTGTATTGCGGATTTCAATACCTCACTGGGTGATTTTGAAAAAGATTTTGAAAGAAGATTATACCAGGCCTTGTTGCTTTGCTTTTAAAATGGCTTCGGCTTTGGATGCTACGTGAAGTTTTTTGTAGATGTGCTTTACATGCGTGCGAACCGTTTCATAACTGATGAAGGATTGTTCGGCAATGATTTTGCAATTAAATCCCTGCTCCATCAGCTTCAGAATATTTTTTTCTCTTTCGCTTAATCGGAAGTCGGTGTTTTCAGGAGAAACGAGGATAATATTTTTGCTCTGGAAGAATTGCATTACTTTTTTAGCAATGGCGGGACTCATGGGCGCACCGCCATTATACACTTCGGTAATAGCTTCAAGTTGACGGGAAGGTGGTTCTGTTTTTAAAATATATCCGGATGCTCCTGCACACAAAGCATTAAAAATTTTATCGCTGTCGTTAAAAACAGTTTGAATCAACACTTTTACAAAAGGACGGAAGTCCACTATGCTTCTGGTGGCATCGATGCCGTTAATGCCTGGCATTTCAATATCCATCATTACCACGTCGGGTTCACTTCGGCGGATATCCCTTTCAATAGAGTTGCAATCGGCAAAAGCACCTGTGCATTTATAACCGGGTGTTCCATTTAAAATAGCATCCAGTGCATCTCTCACCAGTTTGTTGTCTTCAAATATAGCTACCCGAACTTCCATAATGTTTGTACTGTAAAATAAGACGCTTTCAAAGGAATACACCTACCTCATTGCGGTATTTTTAAAATGAGCTGTAAAGTAGTTCCTGCATTCACAGCCGATTCAATCAACAGTTGAGCATTCAATTCTTTTGCACGATGGTTCATAAACAAAAGCCCATTACCTCTTAGTGAGTTGTTCTGGTCAAATCCTTTTCCGTTATCTGATACTGTAAATAATAATTGTTGAGGAGCGTTGGCAATTGTCAATTTCAATAAGGTGCAATTGCTGTATTTGACTGCATTGTTGATGCTCTCTTTAAGAAGCAGGTAAATATTCTTCCGGTCTTCCATTGAAAACCTTATTTCGGGTACAGACAGTTTTATTTCGTTTTGCACCATAATATTTTTAGCGGCTGCTATCTCTCTTGCATAATCGTCCAGCTTTTGCCATAATTCCTGCAGCGAATCTTTTGCAGGGTTTACGGCCCACACAATATCACTTAGCTTATGCACCATTTCCGTTGCCGATTGCTGCATCCGGTCAAGTGATTGCTCTACATCTTTTGTTTTATGTGCCTGCATTTGTGTTTTGGTTAATTGACTATATAAAGCAATACCGCTGAGTGTAGCGCCAATTTCATCGTGCAGATCGCTGCTGATGCGCATGCGTTGCTGATACAATTGTACCTGTTGCTCTACTTCCAGTTTCATTTTTTCCTTCTGCAGCATTTTTGTTTTGTAGATCAAACCGTAATTGAGAAAAAGAAATTCGCATACAATTCCCAGTTCAACATATACCAGGTAATAACTTTCGGAATGGCTTCTTTGCGATATATAAATCCGATCAATAAAACCTGCTGAAGCAAAAGCCAAAAGCAATCCGCTCCCAATTACGTAAATACTGGTAAGAGGTAATTTCCGTGTAATGAGATAGGTAATTGCATAGACAGAAAAAGGCATGGCAGCAAGATAAATCTTTTGCGATACCGGTTCCATCGCTTCGAACTGCACACCGCATAATAAAAGCGTTATGTCGATAACGGCGAAGCTTAAAAAAATCCATTCCACAACAATCAATTGCCTGTTCAGTTTTTTGAAGCGGAAAATAGTTTCTGTGAAATGCCGGCCAAAGCGGTAGTACATCGCATAAGCTATAAGCAGTACGGAGCGTGCCGGAGTGAAAGGCTCTTCTTTTGTTACCAGGAAGGGCAGAGGATTATAGCCCGGAAATGCTTTAAAAAAAATGAAGATGGTTACAAAAAATGTGTAGAGCAGGTAAAACAAAAATTCCTTTCGCCGAAAAAGTATGTATTGATAGGCTACAAAAATGATTTGCAGCATTACCATGCCCATAAAAAATAGAGTGTACTGCATCTTATACCGGTAAGCCTTGTACAGTTTTAATTTAATGAATTTTT
>JAICTW010000043.1 GCA_025936195.1 Flavisolibacter sp. | reverse complement strand
ATCAAAGACAAGCCGGTTATGGATGCTGCAAAAAAAACTGCTGAGGAAATTATTGAAAAAGATCCCGAGCTTGAGTCGGCAGAAAATTTGCAGTTGAAACAATATCTGATGTCACTTCAGGGTAAAACTCCCTGGAGCCGTATTTCTTAACAATGCCTTGCACAACATTTTTGGCCGTTTATAGTTAATTTCAGAAAAGATTGAACTGCAAAAGCCACATACTTCTTCTGCTGTCCTGCCTTATTGGAATAGCTTCGCTTGCCCAAAATAATATTGAGTTTATTGAAAATAAAGGCCAGTGGGATAGCCGTGTAAAATTCATGGGACAAATTTCCAATGGTGCTTTCTTTATTGAACAAAACGGGTACACTGTTGTTCAGCATAATGCCGAAGACTGGGAAAAACTTCACGAGGCCACACACAATAAATCAGTAGGAGGGCAATCCTTAAGAGGACAGGATATTACTGTTCATTCCCATGCTTATACCGTAAATTTTTTGGGAGCCAATTCAAAAGCACAAGTCATTGCTGACAAGCCTTTGTACAATTACAATAACTATTTTATCGGCAATGATCCTTCCAAATGGGCCAGTAATTGCCGGATTTTTCAGGCTGTAACCATGAAGGATGTTTATCCTAATGTGGATGTTCGTTATTATTCCGATAAGGGACTAATGAAATACGATATCATTGTTCATCCGGGTGGCGATGTTTCTAAAATTGCCATGAAGTACGAGGGTGCCAATGAATTAAAGCTGAAGAACAAGGAACTGCTTATCGGCACTTCCGTTGGTACGCTCAGAGAATTATCGCCCTATACTTATCAATATAAAGAAACTGGTAAAGCAGAAGTTTCTACAAAATATTCCCTGAAGGATAAAGTAGTTCGTTTTGATGTTAAGAATTATGATCCTTCTTCCACCTTGATTATTGATCCTAATATTATTTTCTGTTCCTTTACCGGAAGCAGTGCCGACAATTGGGGATTTAGTGCTACTTATGGCCCGGATGGAAGCATGTTCGGCGCCGGAATTGTTTTTGGGCCTGGTTTTCCTGTTTCTACAGGAGCTTATCAAACGCAATTCTCCGGCGGTAATTCTGGTTGCTTTAGCGGTAATATTGATATCGGCATTATCAAGCTTTCTCCTGATGGAAGCAATCGCATTTATGCTACTTATCTGGGAGGTTACGGCTCTGATCTGCCCCAAAGCTTAATTGTAGATAAGCAGGGAAATTTAATTGTAGCAGGAAGAACAGATGCTTCCAACTATCCAACTACACAGCCTCAGATTGGCCCCGGTGGAGGGTTTGATATTGTAATTACAAAATTGAATAGTGCAGGCAACGGCATCATCGGTTCTGTAAAAATTGGAGGATCAAAAGATGACGGAGCGAATATTTCAACTTGTGGACAAGCGGGAACGGCCGTTTCCTTACAGCGCAATTATGGCGATGAAGCAAGGAGTGAAGTGAACCTGGATGCAGCCGGTAATATTTACCTGGCTTCCTGCACTCAATCTGATGACTTCCCGACTCAAAACGGTTTCCAAAACAAAAAAGGCGCTTTGCAGGATGGTGTAGTACTCAAGTTCAACGCTAACCTAAGTACTCTCTTATTCAGTACATTCCTTGGTGGCAGCGGCCCGATAATAAGTAATGAGCAGACCGGTAACGATGCTGCGTATGTTATAGAGGTCAATCCCTCAAATAATAATATTTATGTGGCAGGAGGAACCGAGAGTGTGGATTTACCCGGTTCTACTACCGGAACAGTTGGTCCTTTTAATCATATCAATGGTGGCCTTCCAACCATTGATGGTTTTGTTTCCATTATAAGTAATGATGGTTCTGCCATTTTAAAAACAACCTATCTGGGGACCGATGGTGTTGACCAGGTGTACGGAATCAAGTTCGATCTTTTGGGATTTCCTTATGTGATGGGACAAACAACAGGTAGCTGGCCAATTATTAATGCAGCATGGAGTACGCCTAATGGCCGTCAGTTCATTGCAAAACTGCAGCCCGATCTTTCTGCCTTTGTATATTCAACGGTGTTTGGTAAAACTAGCGGCGGCAAAGGGAATCCGGATATTTCTCCGGTTGCTTTCCTCGTTGACCGGTGTGAAAATGTATATGTTTCAGGTTGGGGTGGCAAAGTGGTTTCCAGCCTGACCTATCCAACTGCCGGCGTTAATGGATTGCCGGTAACTCCGGATGCCATAAAATCTGCTCCGGATATCAATCCTGAAACAGGACTTGGCGATGATTTTTACTTTTTTGTTTTAAAGAAAGATGCAACCAAACAGCTCTACGGAAGTTTTTTTGGACAAAGTGGTGGGCAAATAGGCGATCATGTGGACGGTGGTACAAGCCGCTTTGATAAAAATGGAGTTATTTACCAGGCTATTTGTGCCAGTTGCGGTAACACACTTCCTTTCCCAACTACACCGGGAGCCTGGTCTTCCAGAAAAGGTGCGGGGAGTTGCAACCTTGCCATGGTTAAAATTGATTTTGATCTTTCAGGTGTACGGTCCGGAATTCAATCCGTAATTGACGGAAGGCCCAGAGATACTTCTGGTTGTGTTCCTCTAACAGTTGACTTCAGAGATACTGTACGAAATGCGGTAAGCTATGAATGGAATTTTGGCGACGGCTCACCTACAGTAAAAACAACAGCACCAAACACAACCCATCAATTTACAAATGTTGGAATTTACAGAGTAAGCCTCGTTGCTATTGATTCTACAACTTGCAATCTTCGCGATACTTCTTACCTGAATATTAAGGTGGGTAATTTGAAAGCAGAATTAGACTTTAATTCTGTGAAATTAAATCCCTGCGATTCTTTCAAATACAGGTTTGACAATATTTCTGTTGCACCTGGTGCAAGACCTTTTGGCGTTGCTTCCTTTAGCTGGGATTTTGGTGATGGCTCTCCAAAAATAACTGCAGGCATTGAAAGTGTTTTTCATAATTATACTACGCCAGGCACTTATAATGTGAAGTTGATATTAGAAGACACCGCTTATTGTAACTATCCCGATACACTAATAAAACAATTAAGAATTGCTTCCTTAGTGGAAGCCGATTTTGTGACTCCTCCAGTGGGATGCGCTCCGTATAATGCAAAATTCACCAATACATCGCAGGCGGGTTCCCAATTCATTTGGGATTTTGGTGATGGCTCTTCTGTATCCAATGCGGTTGATCCGGAACATCTTTATCCAACACCGGGAACCTATATTGTTCGTTTAACAGCAATAGATTCAGGAACCTGCAATATTGTTGATAGCACAAAATTCACCATTCAGGTTTTTGACAAGCCCGCAGCTGACTTTAGTGCTGCACCTCAGCCTCCTGTCAGTAATGTGCCTATTTCTTTCACCAATCTTTCCAGTACAGATGCTGTACGCTTCAAATGGTTTTTTGGAGATGGCGATTCACTGATCACAACATCAAGAACTGTTATTCAGCATGAGTATAATGCTACAGGAACCTACAATGTTTGCCTGATCGCTTTTAATCTGGCCAATTGCCCGGATACGGTTTGCAAACCGGTAAGCACAATTATTAATCCTGCTGTTGATGTTCCTAATGCATTTACACCGGGCAAGAATGGACTTAACAGCGTTGTATATGTACGTGGCTTTGGAATTGCAAACATGAAATTTACTGTGTGGGCAAGATGGGGCGAAAAGGTCTTTGAAACGAATACCAAAAAAATAGGTTGGGATGGTTATTACAAAGGGAAATTGTTGCCGATGGATGTATATGCTTATACTCTGGAAGTACAATTTTCTGACGGAACCAAAACAACTAAAACCGGTGACATTACGTTAATAAGATAGAGGAGAATACTTTGACAAATTTTTTAAAATACAGATGGCTTGCTATAGTAAGCGTATTGCTTACAGTGAGTGCCCGTGCGCAGGATTTACATTTCTCGCAATTTTTCAATTCGCCATTAACAACAAATCCGGCAAATACAGGTTTTATTCCCGATGGAGATTACAGACTGGGAATTAATTACCGTAATCAATGGTCATCCATAATGACGGTGCCTTATAAAACCATGAGTGCTTTTGGCGATGCGCAGATAATGAAAGACCGTATTGAAAACGGGTGGGTTGGTTTGGGTGGTGTGATTTTGAGAGACGTGGCCGGCAGCGGAAACCTTACTTCTACAAAAGTTTATGGTTCGGTTGCTTATCATCAAATGATGGGTTATTCCAGTTTATTAAGTTTGGGATTTAATGTAGGCTATGCCAGTAAACAGATCAATGCAAGCAATCTTAAATTCCCCGACCAGTTTGACGGAAAATTTTTTGATAGCAAACTTCCCACTTCTGTTGTGCTTGACCAGAATAACATAGGTTATTTAGATATGCAGGTGGGAATGAATTATGCCTATTTCCCTACCGAAAATATTTATATCAACGGAGGCTTCTCGGCGCATCACGTAAACAAGCCACACGAATCTTTCTTTACTTCTTCTGACCTGAGTGATCGTGTTCCGGTCCGCTACATTGGTTTTTTAAACGGAAGCTTTAAATTGAATGACCGTGTGATCATTAATCCAAACATTTATTACACTACACAAGCAAAGGTTCAGGAAATTGTTGGTGGATTGAATGCACATTACAATCTTTCAGGCGATGGCGCTTATCAATTAATTGGTGGCTTGTATTACCGGCACAAAGAAGCCATAATACCTATGCTTGGCCTTGGCTGGAATGATTATACATTTTCTTTCAGTTATGATGCTACCATGTCCTCTCTGAAAAATTATAACAGCAGTCGTGGTGCTTTTGAATTTTCTTTAATAAAACAAGGCATTATTAATCCAAATGGTAACCGCATCACGCCTTGTCCAACATTCAGAACGAACTATTGAGCAATTTTTGGTTTTGCATTTGATGGTTTTAGCCGATTTTTACGGAAATAAATTGATCAATGATTTCTGCTGCTCCCAAATCTCTTGTTGTTGAACACATAGAAGCTTTCAAAAAAATTGTTGGTGATAACTATGTATTCGTTGACGAGGAAGTATTGAACAATTATGCTCATGATGAAACGGAAGACCTGCATTTTCTTCCCGATGTAGTCATCAAACCTGCTAGTGCCGAAGAGATCAGTGCGATTCTGAAGATTTGTAATCAATATAAAATTCCGGTTACGCCCCGTGGCGCCGGAACCGGTTTAAGCGGCGGCGCCTTACCGCATCTTGGGGGTGTTCTTCTTTCTATTGAGCGATTGAATAAAATTATCAAAATTGATGAAAGGAATTTGCAAGTGGTTACCGAACCGGGAGTCATCACTGAAGTTTTGCAGGATGCCGTAAAAGCAAAGGGACTGTTTTATCCTCCCGATCCAAGCAGCCGCGGCTCCTGCATGATCGGTGGAAATATTTCTGAAAACAGCGGCGGCCCAAAAGCGGTGAAATATGGTGTGGTGAAAGATTATGTAATGAACCTGGAAGTGGTATTGCCAACCGGCGAAATCATCTGGACAGGCGCCAATGTTTTAAAAAATGCTACAGGCTATAATCTTACACAATTGATTGTTGGAAGCGAAGGAACCCTGGGCATTGTAACCAAAGCGGTGTTGAAATTAATTCCGCTTCCCAAGCATGATCTTATTATGCTGGTGCCTTTTAAAAATCCGGAAAATGCCTGTGCTGCCGTGAGTGCTATTTTTATGGCGGGCTATACGCCAAGTGCTATGGAGTTTATGGAGCGTGATGCGCTGGAGTGGGTGATGCGTTTTGTGGACAATTCCATTGTTCCCATTGCAGATGATGTGCAGGCGCATTTATTAATCGAGGTGGATGGCAATGATGTGGACGTAATGATGAAAGAAGTGGAAGGCATTTCTGAAATTGTAATGCAGTTTGATTGTGGCGAAATTTTATTTGCTGATGATGCACAGCAAAAAGCAGAATTGTGGAAGCTGAGAAGAAGAGTGGGAGAAGCAGTGAAATCACATTCCATTTATAAAGAAGAAGATACTGTAGTGCCAAGAGCAGAACTGCCTGTTTTATTGAAAGGTGTAAAAGAAATTGGAACGAAGTATGGATTTCATTCCGTTTGTTACGGACACGCAGGCGATGGCAATTTGCATGTAAATATTATCAAAGGCAATCTTACCGATGAACAATGGAATGGTTCCTTAAAGAAAGGCATTACTGAAATTTTTCAACTGGTGAAAAAGTTGGGCGGCACCATCAGTGGTGAACACGGAATAGGATTGGTTCAGAAAGAATATCTGCACATTGTTTTTGATGAAACACAAATGCGTCTTATGCGGCAGATCAAAAAAATATTCGATCCCAACAACATTTTGAACGCCGGTAAAATTTTCGATTAATGAATTCAGGAACAGACCATACCTCCGATTATAAAGCACTTGCTGTTTTAACAAAGGCGTTAATCGGGGGTGTGTTACTGTTTGCTGCTGTTTCCATTATCATCCATTTTGCGGAAGGTGCTTTCATTGAAGATAAAAACTTAGAAACTACCCTTTTTACCGCTCTTTTTTTGATAGCAGTTATAGTTATCCTTGGAGCAAGACTTGTTTACTCCAGGCGTATCAGCAACCTGATGGAAAGAAATCAGTCCGGCAAAGAAAAGCTTGACCTTTTCCGGGCCATTACTATAACGCACATGGCACTATGTGAATTTCCAGCCATCCTCAGCATCCTGCTTTTCCTTTGTTTTGGAAACTTCCTGTTTTTTCTTCCGGCGGCGATAGGATTGATTGAAATGCTTTTAAAATTTCCAACCCGGCAAAGAATGGAATCGATTGTTAACTCTGGTACATTTTGATAGAAAGGATCTTGTTGATTTTTTGCTAAATTGTTTTCCTAAAAAATAATTTGCGTTTGATGCCGTTAGATTTGAAATTTGAAAATAAATGAAGAACCGCATTTTACTTTTGGTGTGTGTATTGCTTTCTGCGCAGCTTTTATTTGCTCAACAGAACGATGAAGAGAAGGAAGGTTTTAAGAAAGAAACTTTCTTTACCGGTGGAAGTGTTTCTCTTTCTTTTTTCAACGGAGCTTTTTTGGTAGGCGGCAATCCTGTGTTTGGATACAGCTTAACTAAATGGGCTGATCTGGGTTTGGTGGCCAATTACACTTATAGTTCCTTTAAAGATTACAGTTATTATGGATCTGGTGATAAGCTTCGCCAAACTGTTTACGGTGGTGGCGCGTTCGCAAGATTATTTCCGGTACGCTTTCTTTTTGCACAGGCACAGGTGGAACACAATTGGATCAAATCCAAATACATTCCTACGCCGGGTTCCGGAGGTATTAGTGAAATACAAAAAATATCCGGTAATAGCTTTTTAATTGGCGGCGGTTATACTACCGGAAGAGACCCAAATCAAAAATCTCCTTACGCTTACCTTGCTATATTATTCGATGTTGGAAATGATATCAATTCTCCTTACAAGGATAATTTGAGTCGTGCTATTCCAATCATTCGTGCAGGATTTAATGTTCCTTTATTTCAGGGACATGGGAACAGATGATCTTCAGAGGTGATCTAATAATTCTTTTGGTTCCTTTAAAACTACCAGCAGGCCTTTCAAATCATTCCACAAAAATCCTTCTTCGTTTAAAAATTCTAAATGCTGAAGAAGATGATTGTAAAATCCAGCTGTGTTTAAAATAAAAACTTTTTTATCATGAATGGACAATTGGTTCCATGTTAAGGTTTCAAATAATTCATCCAGCGTTCCAAAACCTCCGGGAAGGATCACTACACCATCACACAGCTCATACATTTTTCTTTTGCGAACATGCATATCTTCCACAACGAATAATTCGCTGATGCCTTCGTGCTGATGTTCCCATCCCACCAGAATTTGCGGGATCACACCTCTTACAATGCCGCCTTTTCCCATTACAGTATCGGCAACAATTCCCATAATGCCTTTTCTTCCGCCGCCATAAACCAATTCAATTTTATTTTCAGCCATCAATGTTGCTAATTCCAGTGCATGCTGCTTATACAAATTATTGTTGCCCGTTTTTGATCCGCAGAATATGGCCAGCTTGTTAATCTTTTTCATGATATAGTTCGCAAAGCAAAAGGAAATAATTTTTTTAGCCTTCAAAAATTATCTTTGATAAATTACTATGTGCCTGAAGGTTTATTGCACGAATATCCTAATTGACCGGTCTGCGTAATCAATTCGTGTAATTCGTGCTTTTCATTTGTGTAATCAAAAATAAATTTATGTCAGCCGGATTGCTCTTAACCTTTGTTATTGCCTATTTTATTTTACTGCTTGTTGTAGCGTATTTTACTTCGCGCAATTCCAATAATGAATCGTTTTTTATTGGCAATCGTAATTCCAACTGGATGCTCGTTGCTTTTGGAATGATCGGCACATCACTAAGCGGTGTAACTTTTGTGAGTGTGCCCGGCACCGTTGGTTCTTCTGCCTTTGCCTATTTTCAGGTGGTGATTGGTTATTTTTTAGGGTACATCATCATTGCCTATGTTTTGCTGCCTTTGTATTACCGTTTGAAACTGACCTCCATTTACAATTATCTCGATCATCGTTTTGGAACAGTGTCGCATAAAACGGGCTCCTTATTCTTTATTATCTCCCGGGTGCTTGGTGCCACAGCCCGATTGTATCTTGTAATTAACGTGCTGCAGATTTTTATTCTGAAGGATATGAATATTCCTTTTGCAGTTTCAACATTTGTTATTCTGCTGATGATTATTTTATACACGTTTGAAGGAGGCGTAAAGACCATTGTGTTTACCGATACCTTACAAACTACTTTCATGTTGTTAGGATTGATCGTTTGCATATTTTTCATACTGAATAATATGGGACACACTGTTGGCTCAACTTTGCATGATTTGAAAGCAAATGGATTGACGAATATTTTTAACCCTGATGTGAACTCGCCACACTTCTTTCTAAAAGAAATCATTGGTGGAATTTTTATAACAGTGGGAATGACCGGCCTTGACCAGGAGATGATGCAAAAGAACATCAGTGTTCGCACACTCAAAGATTCTCAGAAGAACGTAATGACCTTTAGTGTGATCATGGCGATTGTGAATTTCTTGTTTCTGTTGCTCGGAGGCGTTTTGTATTTTTATGCGCAAACCAATCACATTGCTGCAAAAGGTGATGATCTGTTTCCAACAGTGGCATTGTTTTATTTGCCGAAAGCCATTTCTATCATTTTTATTATTGGTTTGATTTCCGCTCTTTTTCCAAGTGCAGATGGTGCTTTAACGGCATTGACCTCTTCTTACTGCATTGACATTTTAGGAATGAAAAAACGGGATGATCTCACTGAAAAGCAAAAGAAAAGAAAACGGATGATTGTCCACTTCACATTTGCTCTTGTTTTCTTTTTGATTGTAATGGGTTTTAAATGGGTGAATAATAAATCCATTATTGATATTATTTTAAAGGTGGCCGGTTTCACTTACGGACCGCTGTTAGGATTATTTGCTTTTGGTATTTTAAGCAAAAGAAAGGTCAATGACAGTCTTGTTTTATATGTATGTCTGGCTGCACCATTAATTATTTTGGGAATTGATTTTGTGAACAACATCGAATGGTGGCAAAAACAATTAAAGTTGGGCGAATGGATCAATGGTATCAAGCAAACATCCGCTACGTTTTTCGGAAGCTTCAAAATTGGTTATGAATTGCTCATCTATAACGGCATACTTACCTTCCTTGGATTGTTGTTGATATCAAAACCGGTCACATCGCCGGCCAGGCGAGTTCCAGTTATGCGCATGGCGTGATCGATGACACGTTGCCTGTAGCCGGCGGCAAACTGCCGCCCGATTTTGCGCTGCAACATCCGCAGGATTGGCT
>JAICTW010000520.1 GCA_025936195.1 Flavisolibacter sp. | reverse complement strand
TGGCTTTTACAATCTGTGTTTCGCTAAATTTTGATCGTTTCATGTTCGACCTCCTTTTTTAAAGTTACTGAATCAGTTAACTTTTAAATGGCCGAAGTTTGGGGAAGCTTACAGTTGTTTGTTGCTTACATGCAGATAGCGCTCAGTAGTTTTAATATTGAAATGCCCCAGCAAATCTTTGATGTAACGGATGTCTGTTCCTTTGTCTAAAAGATGCGTGGCAAAGCGATGTCGCAAAACAGTGAAATCCTACATTTTTTCTGACACAACTTTTCTTTTACCTCTTTATTGATCTTCCACCCGCCTGTATTTAGCTTTCAATAACCCGATCTAGAAAATGAATGTAAATGGAAGCCTATTGCTCCGCTGCCCTCACCGCCACTGCAATCTTCGAATCCGCCGTTCCATAATACAAAAACCATTTGCCTTTGAAGAAAACCAATCCTTCCAAAAAACAAACATTGTTCACCTGTCCTGTAATTTCATAGGGCTTATCAGGATGAAAAAAGTTTTGATCACAGCGGTCAAGCACTTGCATAGGATTGTTTTTATTCAATAAAATTTGTCCGGCAGCATACTCACCAGCACGTAAATTTTTATCACCGTATTCCGGACTATTCTTACTGTTGTACATAAAAACAATTCCATCTTTTGTGATAATTGCAGGAGGCCCCGGTTCTACCAATTCACTGTCGAACTTTCCTTTTCTGGGAGCGAATAAAATTTTAAATGCTTCGTAATTGCGCAGGGAATCAAATTGCTTTTTAGCCGGATCCGTTTCTTTTATAGGCGTCCAGTCAATTAAGTTATCCGATGTTGCCATGTAAATATTCGATTCGCCCCAATACATCCAGTACCTGCCATTGATCTTTGTTGCAATCATTTTCTCTCCCTTTCTTGTACAAATAATCGAACCCGATTTAGACCAATAGTTGATGTATTTGGGATCCGCTTTCTTAAAAACAGAACCGTGTTTTTTCCAGTGGATTAAATCTTTCGATGTCGCAATGAACAATCTTGCTGTTGTCCCATCATAAGCAGTATAGGTCATGTAATAAGTTCCTTTATCATCTTCAACAATTCTCGGGTCTTCGCATCCACCTTCCCATTCGTATTTTTTGTATTCATCATTTGCAGGAAACAGAACCGGCGCTTTCCTTTTCGTAAAATGCAGACCATCGCTGCTGTACGCCAAACCAATCCGTGATGTACCTGCAGGCTTCCCAATTTTATCCTGTGCCCTGTATAACAAATACACCTTGCCATTTCGCACCACGGCTGCAGGATTGAACACGTCTTTTTCTTCCCATGCCATGTTTGTTTTTCGTATCGGATCATAGAAACCTGCATTGGAAGGAACGAGGCAGGGATTCACACGGTCCTGTTTTATAAAGGGAGTGAGCATCCAGGTTTTGCTTTGTGCGAACACTGAAAGTGAAAGAAGGACCAATGCAAAACAGCAGGTTCTTTTTTTCATGGAAGAAGTGTTGATGGTTAATGGTTCAAAAAAGACTCAAAATCATGAAGGCAAAAGTTAGTTCAAAATTTTTAAGAAACGCTGTGCCGCCATTCCATTTTATTTTGTTCAATGCTACTTTGAAACAAACAGAATACTTCTGAAAATGAAATACTGACAAGTTCCTTAACTTGAACCATAATTCTTAACAACTCAATCCTTTTATGTTCACCGAAACAAAAGGAGTATCGTTGGAATATCTTGATAAGAAATTAATAAGAGCGTAGTTTATCAATAATCAGAATTAAATCAGAAGATGCAATGAAAACTTTTTTGGCGATTCTTTTTTCTTTGACCATTATCAGTTTGTTTGCCCAGCAAAAAAAAATTTACCACAAAGGCTGGATTGATTTCAATAAGAATGGAGTAATGGATGTTTTTGAAGATCCTTCACAGCACATTGACAAAAGAGTGGACGATCTTCTTTCGCAAATGACACTGGAAGAAAAAACCTGCCAGATGGCAACGCTGTATGGTTATGGCCGTGTGTTGAAGGATGAAATGCCGACAGCCAACTGGAAAAATGAAATTTGGAAAGATGGTATTGCCAATATTGATGAAGAGTTGAACAGCCTTGCATATAATCCCCAGGCCAAAACGCAATATTCTTTTCCTTACAGCAAACATGCAGAAGCCATCAACACCATTCAACGATGGTTTGTTGAGCAAACACGTTTGGGCATACCTGTTGATTTTACCAATGAAGGCATTCATGGTTTAACACACGACAGGGCTACGCCTTTGCCTGCGCCTATTTCCATTGGTGCCACATGGGACAAGGAATTGGTAAGAAGGGCAGGAGAAACGGTGGGAAGAGAAGCAAAGGCCTTAGGCTATACCAATGTTTACACGCCCATTTTAGATCCGGCCAGGGATCAGCGTTGGGGAAGGGTAGTGGAATGTTATGGTGAAGATCCTTTTTTGATTGCCGAATTGGGAAAGCAAATGTGCCTGGGTGTGCAAAGCCAGGGAGTAGCATCCACGTTGAAACATTTTGCTGTGTATAGTGTTCCAAAAGGTGGAAGGGACGGCACTGTGAGAACAGACCCGCATGTGGCGCCAAGAGAAATGCAGCAATTGTATTTGTACCCTTTCAAAAGAGTGATAGAAGAAGCGCATGCTTTAGGCGTAATGAGCAGTTACAATGATTGGAATGGTGAACCCATTACAGGAAGCCATTATTTTCTTACGGAATTGTTGCGACAGCAATTTGGTTTCAGAGGTTATGTAGTTTCTGATAGTCGTGCCGTGGAATATTTGTACGAGAAACATCACGTAGCAGAAGATTTTAAAGATGCTATACGTCAGGCCGTGGAAGCCGGTTTGAATGTGTACACCAATTTCAGAATGCCTGAAGTATATATTCTTCCGCTTCGCGAATTGGTGAAAGAAGGAAAGCTTTCAATGGCAACGATTGACGATAGAGTAAGAGATGTACTTAGAGTGAAATTCACGTTGGGACTTTTTGATTCGCCCTATGTAAAAGATCCGAAGCTTGCCGATAAAATTGTTCATACTGCAAAAGATGATTCGCTGGAATTGCAAATGAACAGGGAATCTATTGTTTTATTGAAAAACCAAAACAATTTATTACCACTTGACAAAGACAAGATCAAAACTGTTTTGGTAACCGGACCTCTT
>JAICTW010000749.1 GCA_025936195.1 Flavisolibacter sp. | reverse complement strand
GATGGGATGACACATACGTTGGGAGAAGTGGGTTATTTTATTTTAGGAGTTGCCTTCTTTGCATTTATGGCTTTTGTGCTGTATAGGGTGGCCATGAACCGTAGGGATTTGTCAGCGGCAAATCCTCCCAAAGTTTAAGGACATGCCACCGGCATGTCCCTACAGGAAATTCAACGTATCAAATTTCTTTCCCAATATTTTTTCATCGTCGGCATTCAGCCATTTGTTCAAAACCGATGCATACACATTTTTGAAATCAACTTTGTATTTCAGATCTCCCTGGTCCAGATCATTTAAATCGGGCATGGCATTCACAATTCCTTTTTCTTTCAATCCGCCGCCAATTAAAAACATGCTGTTGGCTGTTCCATGGTCGGTGCCGCCGCTTGCATTTTGAGAAACTCTTCTTCCAAATTCGGAGAAGGTGAAGAACAACACATCATTGAAACGGTTGTTTGCTTTTAAATCTTTAACGAAGGCGCCAACGGCATCATTCATTTCTTTGAACAAACGTTGCTGCTGTTGCTCCTGGTTAACGTGTGTATCAAAACTTCCCAGTGAAACATAATACACTTTGGTATTAATGTCCGAATAGATCAAAGAAGCAATGGTTTGAAGGTCCTTGCCCAAATTGGTGTTGGGATATTGTGCTGTTGACGGATGAACTTTTGATTGTTTGAAAATATAATCAGCAGAAGAAAGTGTTTCTGCCATTGTTTTGTACAAATAATCTACAGGCTTTTCATCATGATGATCGTCGTGGTGCGATGAAATGTCTTTAAAGAATTTTTCATTGCTCGTGCCAAACAAACGCTTGGGATCTTTAAAAGCAAGTCCATTCATTTCATTTCCTTTCAATGCCAGACTAAGAATATCATCTATCTCCAAAGCCTGAGTGGGTTTACCACAACCATTGCATTGTGCATCTAAATATCTTCCGATCCACCCTGAAGTGATGTATTCATTGCTTGCACTTGCCGTTTGCCAAATGTCCATGCTGCGGAAGTGCGAACGATCGGGATTAGGATAGCCAACGCTGTTCAAAATGCCCATGTCGCCATTATGAAAAGCATCGGCAAATGCAGTTAACTCCGGATGCAATCCCACTTCGTCAGTAATGGGCAATGCTTTTGTTTTTTCGATTCCCAGCTTCGGCCTTGATTTATAATAAATATCATTGCGGATGGGAATTACAGTATTCAATCCATCATTGCCACCACTGAGTTGCAGTATTACTACCACCTTATTTCCAGGAGGAACAGCTTTTCCTGTTTCAAATGCTTTTAAAAATTTCGGAACAAAGAAGGAAGCCGTTGCTAATGATCCGGTTTGAATAAATGTTCTGCGTTTGATTAACATGGTTGTATGTTTACCCGTTATGTTATGAGTTTGTTTCTGTTGCGTTTGTTTGTATTTGTGCTTTGTTCATTCTGTTCTTAACACCTTTCAATTTTTATTTTTTTGTGGCGATCTGCATTGCTACTATTTTGCCTTTGTTGTAGCCTGTGGCGCAGCAGGCGCCATCACACTCTTGTACGTTCTTATCTCTTATCATCACTTGCAACGTTCACTACTGTTTTCAACTATTCTTTAATTCATGGTTTCAAAGTGTCGCTCCTACGGAGCTTCGTGCATAACAACAAATCATGTTCTTCTACCAAAATGTCGCTCCTCTGGAGCTTTATATCTTTACTGCTTTAAGGACCTGCAATTCTCATGATGACACTTGCACAACGCCGAATAAAATTGTTAGAGTACAAGAGTGCGATGGTGCCTGCTGCACCACAGGCTGCAAGAGGTGTTGACAGTAGCAATGCAGCTAAGTTCAAAATCATTCAACTCTATTTTAAAGAACTTTTTAAAACAAAAAGAGAAACTTATTTCCACAAT
>JAICTW010000139.1 GCA_025936195.1 Flavisolibacter sp. | reverse complement strand
CGACTTAGCTCGTTGCCTTCACTGCTTTCTGGAAAGAAGGCTTAGATGGAAAAGAGTTTTATTCTTCAGTAGTTATTTAAAGCAGTTGGTTTTTATCTTGTAATCATCTGCATTGCTACTTTCTGCTTCGGTTGCGTCGCACACTTTTGCTGTAACAAGTCTATTGTGCATTGTGCAAGTGCCATCACTTAAATTGAAAATTTTTTATTCGAAGTTTCTGAACCATCCTCCGTCAGGATAAACTCTCTCTATGTTCTTCTGTGGTTCAAAAAGAACTATGATTTGGAGAGTTATTGAATACAGTAGTGAATTTCGCAATTGATGATGAGAGATAAGAACGTACAAGGGTGCGACGCAACTTCAGTCAAATAGTAGTAAGGCAGATTGGCTCACAAAAAATTATTTTCAAAACCATTGCCCATCATTGCTTTTTCAAACCAAAATAAAAATCCCCGATTTATCGGGGACTTTCAATTAGGCGTCATTCTTAATCAACCTCCTACGGCAAGCGTGTAGTGGGAGAATAAGAATGACAATGATTTATTGAAATTTTGGTAGCAATGGGTGGATGAAGCTCATGCAAAACAATCATACATTTAAAGTTAGGATTCTCTCCATTAATTTTCAAAATATTTTTATAAGGCAATTTGCTTTTGCATCATCATCTTGCGCAGATTGATCAAACCATAGCGCATCCTTCCCAGCGCTGTGTTGATACTGCAATTGGTTACGGCCGCAATTTCCTTAAAGCTCATATCGGCATAATGGCGAAGGATGATCACTTCTCTCTGGTCCTCTGGCAAAAGGTCAAGCATATCTTTTACTCTGTTATAGCTCTGCCTTTTGATCATTTTTGTTTCGGCACAATCTTCCGTAAAGTTCAGTACTTCAAAAATATCCTGGTCTTCACTGTTTTTAATGGTAGGCGTTCTTTTCACTTTTCTGAAATGATCTACGCAAAGATTGTGTGCAATACGCATGGCCCATGGTAAAAACTTGCCTTCTTCCGTATAGCGGCCACTGCGAATCGTATCAATGATTCGGATAAAAACATCCTGGAATATATCTTCTGCCAGGTATTTGTCTTTAACCAAAAAGAAAATAGAAGTATAAAGTTTATCCTTGTGACGCAATACAAGGACCTCTAAAGCGTTTACGTTTCCAGAGTTAAAAGCATTAATTAACTCATGATCGGACAGTTTGGATAATAGATTCATAAACTCCTACAGTTTTAGGTGGTTAGGGATATGGATTTCCGTTAAAAAATTTAAACGATTAAAATAACTAGAGTAGAAGTTTAGACTATAGGCTGAGTGTAGTTTATTGGTTACCGGAATTTGGATTTGTGCGTTAAAAATAGAATTCTTTTTGAATTCACACAATATTTTTTATACACCCCTTAACCTTTTTCGCCAAAGATGTGTTAACGTTATTAAACTAAAGCTTTTAGCAAGGTTACGTATTTTTGCAGACGAATTTTTACGATGAAAGAAAAGGTAGCGAAACGCAAAAGCCAGATAAAGGATATAGATCATAATGAACCCATTTTTATAAAAGGCGCAAGGGTTCATAATCTCAAAAACATTGACGTCAGTTTTCCGAGAAATAAATTAATTGTTGTTACGGGTGTTTCTGGTTCGGGTAAGTCTTCCCTTACCATTGACACTTTGTTTGCCGAAGGGCAGAGGCGCTATGCTGAAAGCCTGAGTGCTTATGTCCGTCAGTTCCTTAATCGAATGGATAAACCTGATGTGGATTATATTAAAGGTTTATCTCCCGCCATTGCCATTGAGCAAAAAGTCATTACAAGAACACCACGCAGTACAGTGGGCAGCATGACCGAGATATATGATTATCTGCGATTGCTTTTTGCAAGAGCGGGAAAAACAATTTCACCTGTTTCCGGCCGTGTGGTTAAGAAAGACGATGTAAAGGATGTTTTAGATGCTATTTCAATTTTAGAAGAGGGAAGCAAGGTTTATATTCTTTCGGCATTTAAACAGCATAGAAACCGCGATGAAAGAGAAGAGTTGAACATTTTAATGCAAAAAGGATTTTCGAGAGTTTATGTGTCTCCTTTCTCCTATTCGCAAAAAGAAAATCCGGTAAGTGAAGGAACCATTTACCGGATCGAAGATTTAATGACTTCTCCCGAAGATTTTCTGCAGGCATTTCAATATCCTGAGAATGTTTATGTTCTTGTTGACCGTATTGTAGTAAAAACCTTTGATGAAGACGATCAGCACCGCTTGTCGGATTCCATCGGTACTGCATTTTATGAAGGAGAAGGTGATGTGTATATAGAAGTAAATGGTGAAAAGACTGTTCACTTCAACAACCGTTTTGAATTAGACGGAATTACATTTGAAGAGCCATCGCCCAATTTATTTTCTTTTAATAATCCTTTCGGCGCCTGCCCTACCTGCGAAGGATTTTCACAAGTGCTGGGGATTGATGAGGACCTGGTTATTCCCAACAAATTGTTGAGTGTTTATGAAGGGGCCGTGGCGCCATGGAAAGGTGAGAAACTGGGCAGATGGAGAGAGAACTTCGTTAAGAGTGCAAGGAAATTTGATTTCCCTGTTCACAAACCTGTAGCTGATTTAACCAAAGAACAATACCGCATTCTTTGGGAAGGCAATGAGCATGTGGATGGCATCAATGATTTCTTTAAAGAAGTTGAACAAAATTTATACAAAGTTCAATACCGGGTTATTTTAAGTCGCTATCGTGGAAGGACCCTTTGTCCTGAATGTCACGGCTACCGCTTGCGTAGAGAAGCTTTGTATGTAAAAGTTTATGGAAAGAATATTGGTGAATTGAGCGAATTGCCCATTAAAGATTTAAGAGAATGGTTTACTAAAGTGGAAAAAGATTTTACCGCTTATGAAAAGCAGGTTGCCAAAAGAATTTTAATTGAGATCAATCACCGCATTGATACGATGTTAAGTGTTGGTTTGGGTTATCTTACTTTAAATCGTTTAGCCAATACATTAAGCGGAGGCGAAAGCCAACGCATTCAACTGACAAGAAGTTTGGGTAGTAATCTCACCAATTCCTTATACATATTGGATGAACCAAGTATTGGTTTGCATCCAAGAGATACTTTCAATTTGATCCGTGTATTAAAAGAACTTCGCGACCTCGGTAATACGGTTGTAGTTGTTGAACATGATGAAATGATGATGCGTGAATCCGATCACATTATTGATATGGGGCCCCTCGCTTCACATTTGGGCGGAGAAGTTATTGCAGAAGGAAACTATGATGATATCATCAGCAATCCTGAAAGTCTTACCGGAAAATATTTAAAAGGCGAATTAACCATTGAGCCTCCAAAAAAATTGCGCAAGCACAAAGGCTCCATCATTGTTGAAGGTGCACGGCAGAATAATTTAAAAGACATCACGGTTGAATTTCCACTGAATGTTCTTTGTGTGGTAAGCGGTGTTAGCGGAAGCGGTAAAACCACTTTAGTGAAACAAATTCTGTATCCTGCCTTAAAAAAATTACAAGGCGAAGCGGCTGATAAAGTCGGATTTCATCGTGCCATTAAGGGAGATGTTGATTCCATTACGCAGGTGGAAATGGTGGATCAAAATCCCATTGGTAAATCTTCAAGAAGCAACCCTGTTACCTATATCAAAGCATGGGATAACGTCCGTGATCTTTTTGCATCGCAGCCATTGAGCAAGATGCGTGGCTTTCAGCCCAAACATTTTTCCTTTAATGTGGATGGCGGAAGATGTGATGCCTGCAAAGGCGAAGGCGAAAAAATCGTAGAGATGCAATTTTTGGCCGATGTTCATCTCACCTGCGAAGTTTGCGATGGAAAAAGATTTAAAGAAGAAGTTTTAGAAGTACAGTACAAAAGCAAAAGCGTTTATGATGTTTTGGAAATGAGCGTTGATGAAGCCATTGCTTTCTTCTCCTCCCCTGAAGGGGGAGGCAAGGAGGGAGCCGGATTATCCAATTGTTTAAAACCATTGAGTGATGTCGGTCTGGGTTATGTAAAACTGGGACAATCTTCGGACACGCTTTCGGGCGGCGAAGCACAAAGAGTGAAGCTTGCTTCTTTTCTTGGCAAAGGAAAAAGCACGGAAAAGATTTTATTCATTTTCGATGAACCTACTACCGGCCTCCATTTTCACGATATTAAAAAGTTATTAGCTTCTTTCAATGCCTTGTTGGAACAGGGGCATTCCATAATTGTTATCGAGCACAATACCGATGTGATCAAATCTGCCGACTGGATCATTGACCTCGGCCCCGGGGCGGGTGATGCCGGAGGTTACTTAGTGTATGAAGGAAATCCGGATGGATTGAAGAAAGTGAAGGAAAGTTACACGGGTAAATTTATTTGAGGTAACTGCTGATAAAAAATTTCAATTTAATTTTTGCATAAATTAAATTACTTATTACTTTTATTGAACTGCTGTCCCAATTTCTCTTCCACTTCCTATTGATAGCTTTTTTCATGCTCTGTGTAAACGCATTGTTTGCAACCAAAACTTCTGTATATGAAAAGAGTTTTTCTTAGCATTTCTCTGCTATCGGTGATTGTCTCTTCTGCACAAACCATTTATTGGGATTTTGAAACTGCGGCGCCTAAAGCGATTACAGTATCGGGTTTGACAGTTTCAAATATTTCCTATGGCAACAACATTGGAGGGACCACTCTTATAAGCAACGAATCTGCTTCGTCTGGATACGCCGGTTCGTCAGGCAACAAAAATGCGGCTGCATGTGCTGCATTTGGAACGCTAAACACCAGTAATTTGGGGAGTACTTATTTTGAATTTACTCTGACTCCGGATCCTGGAAATGTGATAAGTCTTCATGCCATCAGTTTCGCTTCACGGTCTACCTCCACAGGACCACTTGCTTATAGCATAAGATCTAATCTCGACGCGTATACGTCTGATATTGCTGCTGGAACATTTTTGAATGATTTTACCTGGAGGTTTTTCTCACATTCTCCTTTATTTATTCAAAGTGATGCAGGTGCTATAATAAGTTTTAGAATATATGTCTATAACGGCTCGGGAACTACGCCTCCTGCTGGTGTCGCCAATTGGAGGATAGATGATTTATCTTTAACCGTAACGGTTGCACCTTTATCCTCCTTACCAGTAAAGTTCGGTAACATCAAAGCTTCTCAAACATCATCAGGTGTTCATCTGCAATGGAGTAATTTAAATGAAACAAATGTTTCGGAATACAAAATAGAACGCTCTGCTACCGGTACAAATTTCAATTCTTTAAATCAATTAACACCTGTAAAAAACAATGGTGGTAAAGCAGATTATCAATTTTTGGATCCAACTCCTTTGAACGGAAATAATTTCTATCGGATTAAAGCGGTTGATAGAAATAGCAGTGTTGTGTATACTGACATTATTAGAGTAAATATTGGAAAGAATACAACCGCACTTAATCTTTACCCCAATCCTGTTCGGGGAAGAAATCTGATCCTGCAAATGGATAATTTACCACCGGATGTTTATTCTTTAAGGATTTATAACAGTTCGGCACAGTTGATCAGTTCTCAAACTATGGAACACAAAGGAGGATCGGTTACTCAAATGATTTCTATCAACGATCTTAAGTCAGGATTATATTTTCTTGAAATTAATGGCGCTGTGAAATGTCAAAAGCAGTTTGTAGTTCAATAGTCAACTTATAAAAAGAAAAAGGAATCAAACGGTTCCTTTTTCTTTACCGGATTAAAAGGACAGTTCCTTTTTTAGTTACAGTTGTTCCATTTTTCAGAATGGCTTTTAAAATGTAAACATAACTACCTGTAAGTTGAGGACGGCCACTGAAGTTTCCATCCCAGAACTTCCATCTGTCATTACTTGAAAAGACCAGTTGTCCCCAGCGATTTAATATTTTGAGATTGAAGGTTTGAATATTTCCGCCAAAGATTCGGAATACATCGTTTTTGCCGTCGCTATTAGGAGTAAAAGCTGTTGGAATAAAGATCTCTGAATGCAAAGTATCAATGGCAATATTTACTGTTGTTGAATCCATGCATCCTGTTGCTGATTTGGAAAGAACAGAAACATTTAATGAAGTATCCGCAACCAGATGTTGCGTGAAAGCTGAATGATCAGAGAATAAATATTCAGGATACCATTTTATTATTTTATAGGAAGAAGTAGCGTTTGTTTGTAAATAAATACTCATACCTGCAAGAGCAGGATTTGGATTGACGTAAAGGCTTAGCTTAAAATCATCTACTGTCACTATTGTTTTGGCTGTATCGGCACAACCATTTGCTGACGTAGCTATCACTGTATAAACTGTAGTTGCAGCAGGAGTTACCTTAATAGTATTTGCTTGTCCTATTCCCATCCACTGTATTGCTGCATTGTTTGCAAATGCATTTAATGTAATAGAATGACCTGAACAAATTACCGTATCAGACGAAATAGTAATTGCCGGAAGCGGACTCACTTCAATAATAGTTGATGCGGAATCTGTACAATTGGTTACAGGATCTGTATAAATGTAGTTGACAGGATAATTGCCTGAAGTAATTGGCGGAATAAAGCTGTTCCCGTTTACATGTTCTCCTGTAAATGTGCCGCCATCAGGATAACCTTTTAATACCAATGGATTACTGCCGGAGCAAACAGTTGCGTATGCGCCGGAACTTACCAAAGGAGTTGCTTTCACCGTTACAACAAATGGCGAACTGCGACTTGTTCCTGAAGCATTGCTTACAACAACATGACCTGTGTAAGTACCGGCTTGAGTTCGGGTAGGAACATTGATTGTAATTGAATTCGGAGGCAGGAAAGCATTGATTACATCTTTAAAACT
>JAICTW010000068.1 GCA_025936195.1 Flavisolibacter sp. | reverse complement strand
GTTTTGTTCAATACAGAAACCGAAGCTCCCATGAGTGTTGAGCTCCCTGACAAAATTGTAGTGCTGGTAACTTATAGCGAACCCGGACTAAGAGGTGATACAGCCACAAGAACCTTAAAGCCTGCTACTGTTGAAACCGGTGCCACTGTAATGGTTCCTTTGTTTGTAAATGAAGGAGAAATGATTCGTGTAAATACAAAGACAGGTGAGTACGTTGAACGTGTGAAGGAATAAGTCTGAATGATGAATGAGATTTGAATTCTAAGATAGAAGAGTCTTCGGTTTTGAAGGCTCTTGTTTTATAAACCAGGAGTTCATTCCTCATCAATCTTTCGAATCCTATAAATCATGGTTCAGAAGTTTTCCTATCTTAGCCAACCTGTATTAATCAAAATAATAATAAATTGAAACAAATGGATTTCAAGCAAATTCAGGAATTGATCAAATTGATCAATGATTCGAATATTGGTGAAGTAACGATTGAGCAAAAAGAATTCAGGTTAACGATTAAGCAAAAAGAAGAACAGATTACACAAATGGTTGCGGCATCGTTGCCCGCGCCTGTTTATAGTCAGCCACAAGCAGCGCCGCAAATTCCTCAGCAGGCTACGCAGGCACCATCTGCTGAAAAGCCAAAACAGGAAGCTTCCGCTCCGTCTAATACCATTACCATTAAAAGTCCAATGATCGGAACCTTTTATCGCCGGTCATCACCCGACAAACCCAACTTTGTTGAAGTAGGTGATGAAGTAAGCCCAGGCAAAGTGGTTTGCATTATTGAGGCCATGAAATTATTCAACGAAATAGAAAGCGAAATAAAGGGCAAGGTGGTGAAAGTTTTAGTAGATGACGCTTCACCTGTTGAATACGATCAGCCGCTCTTCTTAGTGGAACCTTCTTAATTAATTAAGTCAGAAGTTATTTCATTTTGACTTAATTAGTTTTAAAATTTTAATTGTTTACTGTGTTTAAAAAAATATTGATTGCGAATCGCGGGGAGATTGCTTTACGTGTTATTCGCACAGCCCGTGAGATGGGCATAAAAACAGTTGCTGTTTATTCTACTGCAGACAGGGATAGTCTGCATGTAAAGTTTGCCGACGAAGCGGTATGCATTGGCAAACCGCAAAGCAGCGACTCTTATTTGAATATTCCTCATATTATGGCAGCAGTGGAAATTACCAATGCTGATGCTATTCATCCCGGTTATGGTTTTTTAGCAGAGAATGCAAAGTTCTCACAGATCTGTGCCGATCATGGAATTAAATTCATTGGGCCCACTGCTGAAATGATCAGCAAAATGGGCGACAAGATTTCGGCAAAGGAAACCATGATTGCTGCAGGTGTTCCGGTTATTCCGGGAAGTGAAGGTTTGCTTCAGAGTTTAGATGAGGCAAAGTTTCTTGCAAAGGAAATAGGCTATCCTGTTATTTTGAAAGCAACGGCAGGTGGCGGCGGGAAAGGAATGCGTATTGTTTGGCAGGAAAGTGAAATGGAAAGAGCATACAACACAGCAAAGGCTGAAGCAGGCGCCGCATTTAAGAACGACGGCATTTACATGGAAAAATTTGTTGAGGAGCCTCGTCATATTGAAATACAAATTGCTGGTGACCAATACGGAACCGTTTGCCATTTGAGCGAAAGAGATTGTTCCATTCAGCGCCGTCATCAAAAATTGGTGGAAGAATCACCTTCTCCATTTATGACCGAAGAATTGCGTCAGAAAATGGGAGCGGCTGCAAAGAAAGCGGCAGGCGCCATCAATTATGAAAGTGTTGGTACCATCGAGTTCCTCGTGGACAAGCACCGGAATTTTTATTTCATGGAAATGAACACACGTATTCAGGTAGAGCATTGTGTTACAGAGGAAGTGATCAACCATGATCTGATCAAAGAGCAAATAAAAATTGCAATGGGTGAAAAAATTTCGGGAAGAGATTATGAACCGCAAGGCCATGCAATAGAATGTCGCATCAATGCAGAAGATCCTTATAATGATTTTCGTCCTTCACCCGGAAAAATTACCGTGTTGCATCAACCCGGCGGACATGGTGTTCGTGTAGATAGCCATGTGTATGCAGGTTATGTTATTCCTCCTTACTACGATTCAATGATTGGTAAACTAATCACGGTTGCCAGAACAAGAGAAGAAGCTATTGATACCATGTACAGGGCTTTGAGTGAATATGTAATTGAAGGCGTGAAAACAACCATTCCTTTTCATTTGCAATTAATGCAAAATGAAAAGTTCAGATCAGGGGATTTTACAACGAAGTTTTTGGAAACCTTTCAAATGAAATAACAGAAAACCCTCCTGAACGGAGGGTTTTATTTTGACATTGTTTTTAATTTAATCCTCGTGTCTCTTGTGTTTCCATTTTTTAATTCCTTTTCCAGGTTGAACACCATACCTGTGCGGATTGCCCACGCCTTTGTACCAACCTAAATGTTTGCCGCGATTAGAGTTCTTACCATAATAAACCGTTCGCTTCTTTTTATAAATTTTTCTTTGTTGTTCATGCGGGGTTTTGCCGAGAACAACAGTTCGCCCTTGTTGTGAAGTAGTCGTTTTTGGTTCGCCAAGAACAACCCTGCGGGCCTCATCTTTTGACGATTGCGCATGCATGGTGACAAAGGCTCCAATTGCGATCAATAATGTACTCAGTTTTTTCATAGATCCGTTTTTAAACCGGCAAGTACCGAAAAGATGATGCCAGTGAATGAATTACCACGCAATGAAACGTTAAAAGGCTTTCTCTCAACATCATTGTTCTTCATCCTCTCTCTTATATGAATGTAGTTGTACAGGCATTTTTTTTGTACAAGTTAGGTGGCTCACTTCTAAAATGCTTAACATGAAAAATATTCGTGCTCTCGGAAATTTTGTGATAGGATCTTTGTTCACTTTACTGTTGGTCTCTCAATTTTCGTTTAAAGAAAATAAATCAAAGAGTGTTTATGTAAATCAATGGAACGTTCCTGGATTGCCGGAACAAATTTCATTTGCCAACGAAAAAGTTCCTGTTGACAGGTGGGATGTGAAAGAAAAATTTGATAAAGAGTTCTTGCAGATTTATTACAGTCCCGGTGCTATTCTTTATTTACTAAAACTGGCGAACAGAAGTTTTCCCATCATATCCGAACGATTAAAAGCTAATGGAGTTCCGGATGATTTCAAATACTTGTGTATTGCCGAAAGCAATATGCAAAGTTGGGCAGTTTCCAGTTCGGGTGCTGTTGGTTACTGGCAATTTTTACATGGTACAGGAGCGGGCTATGGATTGGAAATTTCTTCGCAGGTGGATCAAAGGCAGGATTTACAAAAATCAACTGATGCTGCCTGCAAATATTTCAAAGCAGCGTATGCAAAATTTGGCAACTGGACGGCTGCTGCGGCATCTTACAATTGTGGCATGGGAGGTTACAATGCTCAGGCAAGCTTTCAACGCACAACCAATTATTATGATCTGCAATTGCCGGAAGAAACCAACAAATACATTTTTCGAATTCTTAGTTTCAAGTACCTACTTGAAAATGCAAATCAGTTAGGCTTTAATGTGAAGGATGAAGAAAAATATCAGCCGATACCAGAGCGAACAATTACGGTTACTTCATCCATTCCCAACCTTGCACAATTTGCAATGGATAATGGAACAACCTACAAAATGTTGCGGGTGATGAATCCCTGGTTAAAAGGAAGATCACTTACAATTGGCAAGGGTAAAAGATATGTAGTTAAATTGCCGTCACAAGACCAAACGGTTTTGAAGTAAATTGAAATAAACAAACTCTACATCTTCAATTGGCCTTCCACACCTTCCGAAAGTTTTTTACCGGTAAGGGCAGAAGTGGCAATTTTTAGAAAGCTCACCATCTTACCATGTTCAGCATCCCAGTAATAAACATCCTGGGGTGTTATTTTTAGAAGAGTAAGGTTAGGATCATCAACACCTTTGGGAAACCATGCTTTTATAATGGGTGACCATTTGTCTTTTATTGCCTTTTTATCCTTTACCACAGATGCTTTTCCCCAAACATCAAGATAGCTTTCCTTGCCAGGATGCGCATAAACAAGGTGAGCGGCATGTTCCATACTTACTTCTTCCACTTTGATGGAACGAATATCTGTAAAGAACCAAATTGTGCCGTTGTCTTCCACTTCAATAGTGGACATAGGCCTTGTGTGATTGTGCTCCTCCTCATTATTGGTGATGAACATACACACATTGATATCGTTTACCAGTTCTTTAAATTTTTCCAATGCTTTTTTATTCTGAAGATCTTTTTCCATACAAATGCTTTCTCTAAAATCATCAAAATGATTGCCACAACCTGCTGTTCTCGAAAACATTTTTAATGAAGGAATTGGCATAGAATTTTTATTGATGAGGAAAAATTAATTATGGACGAACTAGAATTAAGAGGCAGATGGAATGAATTTAAAGGAAAAGCAAAACAAGCTCAGGGTGATCTTACCGATGATGATATGCGTTGGGAAGAAGGAAAAGATGATGAGTTTTTTGGACGTATGCAAAGAAAGCTCGGTAAAACAAAAGACGAAGTGATAGATTGGATAAGAGGACTGGGAACCGGACGCAATCATTAAAGGATTAAACAGATCCGTGCTATTCGTACCCTTTATTTTGTTTTTCATGATAGAAGAATAATCTCTTCTGTTGTGAAGCTCTCTATAAATCTCATCGAAAACCCTAGCAGCTAAATTTAAGTTTATCTTCTTTGAAGATTCTGTTCCCAACTTGTTTGTGCGCTTTACTTTTGCCGCATGCATTACGTGTCAGCAGAGAATTTGGGCAAGTCCTACGGAATTAAACCTCTTTTTGAAAATATCTCTTTTCACATTTCGGAAAGTGATAAGATTGCATTGGTAGCACGGAACGGTTCCGGTAAATCCACACTGCTAAAAATTATTGCCGGAAAGGAGTTTGCCGATGAAGGCAAACTTTGGGTCAATAAAGATGTTGATGTGGCTTTTTTTGAACAGGAGCCGCAGTTAGAAGAAAGCAAAACAGTGCTGGATAACATTTTCCATATTGCGCATCCGATCATTACTATTATTAAAGAATATGAAGCTGCTGTAGACGAAGCAAATAATGAAAAGATCACGAACATGCTGGTACAAATGGATGAAGCCGGCGCCTGGGATTTTGATTCGAAAGTGAAACAAATTCTTGGGAAATTAAACATCCATAACCTGCAGCAAAAAGTGGCTACACTTAGCGGTGGGCAAAAGAAAAGGATTGCCTTAGCCAAAACACTCATTGATATTGGCTTTGAACATAAGCACGTATTGCTCATCATGGATGAACCTACCAATCATCTGGATGTTGAAATGGTGGAATGGCTGGAGCATTATCTCAATAAGGAAAATGTGACGCTGCTTTTGGTGACACATGATCGCTACTTTCTGGATAATGTTTGTAAAGAAGTTTGGGAACTGGAAAATGGCAAGCTTTATTTTCATAAAGGTGATTATGAAAATTTTTTGGAGAAGAAAGCACAAAGAGAAGAGAGTGAAGCAGCAAGCATTGACAAAGCAAAAAATTTATACAGAAAAGAACTGGAATGGATGCGCAAGCAACCAAAAGCAAGGACCACCAAATCGAAAAGCCGCATTGATAATTTTTATGAAGTAGAAAAAAAAGCAAAGCAACAATTGCAGGAACAGCAAATGCAGTTGCAAAGCAAAATGAATCGTCTTGGTGGAAAGACCGTTGAAATGAAAAAGGTGTATAAAGCTTATGGTGATAAAACAATTTTGAAAGGTTTTGATTACACATTTAAAAAAGGGGAAAAGGTGGGCATAGTGGGGAAGAATGGAGCCGGCAAATCAACCTTTGTAAATATTATTCAGGGAATTGAATTTGCAGACAGTGGTAAAGTAAATATTGGAGATACGGTGGTCTTCGGTAATTACTCGCAAAAGGGATTGGAGATCAAAGAAGATGTGCGGGTAATTGAGTATGTAAAAAATATTGCTGAAAATTTTCCTTTGGCCAATGGTGCAAGTTTAAGTGCCTCGCAGTTTTTAAACCTGTTTCTATTTCCTCCTGAACAACAATATACTTACATCAGCAAATTGAGCGGCGGTGAAAAAAGAAGACTTCACCTGCTTACCGTTTTGTTCCGCAATCCAAATTTTCTGATTCTGGATGAACCGACAAATGATCTTGATCTTCCTACGCTTTCTGTGCTCGAAAATTTCTTATTGGATTTCCAGGGTTGCCTTTTAATTGTAAGCCACGACCGGTATTTTATGGACCGTTTGGTAGATCACCTGTTTGTGTTTGAGGGAAATGGTGAAGTAAAAGACTTTCCTGGAAATTATTCGCAATACAGGGATTGGCAAAAGGAAAAAGAAGAAGCCATAAAAGAGGAAAGAAAGCCGGAAGTTTCCAATATTTTTCAGGAGGTGCCTCAAAAGCGTAAGCTCACCTATAAGGAACAAAGAGAATTCGAACTGCTTGAAAAGGAATTAATTGGCCTTGAGAAGGAGAAGAAGGAAATTACTGAGAAGCTTTCATCCGGCGGCAGGTCTTTTGAAGAATTGCAAAAATTATCGGAGCGGATGGGGGAAATTTCAGGGCTGATTGACCGCAAAGAGCTGCGGTGGCTGGAACTGAGTGAATAAGTTCGTAGATTTCCTTGTTTGATTTTTGGGATTTTGTATTAATTTTACTTCCATAATCCTCTCCTTGTAAAACACAGGTTTTCTAAGTAATCCGTAAGCCCGGAAAAGCCACTAAATCACTTAAAAACTTCTGTGTATGAAAAAGATCTCATCCCTATTTTACGATGAAAAGTATCAAGGCATTTTGATTATAGCTATCATTTTTGTGTTAGCTGCTCTTGTTACCGCATCTATGCTTTTTTTATAAAAAGCGTACGAAAACTTCTAACAACCGTTGATTGTTAGTTGCCTTAGTATAAAAATTAAAAATCCTCCGGATTACCGGAGGATTTTTTTATGTTGAGAAGGGTGTGCCTCTTATCTTAAGAAGACAAGCTCCCGGTATTTGGGCAAGGTCCATTCCCTGTCATCCACCAGTTGTTCCAGTTTATCAACATGGTAGCGAAGTTTATCAAAGTAAGTTTCTTTTACTTTTTCACAATAAGCAATGGCTTTTTCTCTTGTGTTTTCAATGTTATTGCAAAACTTACGGGCTTCTACCATTTCACCTGCTAATTCGCTTACATTGTTTATGTTTTCAGATATTCTGCCCAGGATTTGCGTACGCTGTGCACAGGTTTCACCTAAACCTAATTCTCTCAGGCCTCTTACATTTTCAATAAGTGTATTTTGATAACGGATAGCTGCAGGTAGTATATGGTTTCTGGCAAGGTCCACCATAAGCCGGCTTTCGATCTGCACTTTTTTAATGTATTTCTCTAATTCAATTTCGTGTCTTGCTTCAAGTTCAGGATGGTTATATACTTTATTATGATGAAAGAGCTTTTTGGCCTTTTCAGTTACCATGGCATCTAAAGCAAGAGGCGTTGTTTTTATATTGGGGAGCCCTCTTTTTTCTGCTTCTCTTTCCCACTCTTTGCTATAGCCATCTCCTTCAAACAAGATCTTTTCGCTGGCTACAATATTTTTGCGGATCACATGCATGATGGCGATCTCTTTTTTCTCGCCTTTTTCAATTAATGCGTCCACATCTTTTTTGAAATCTTCGAGTGTTTGCGCAACAATAGTATTTAAAATAGTCATTGCATTGGCACAGTTAGCCGTGGAACCCACTGCACGGAATTCAAACTTGTTACCGGTAAAGGCAAAAGGAGAAGTTCTGTTGCGATCAGTATTGTCCATCAGTAATTCTGGAATGCTTCTGTGAATATCAATCTTCAACATGCTTTCATCGGTTTCGTCCATTTTTGCCTTAACTCTTTCTTTGATATCTTCTAAAACCCTGGTAAGATATTGCCCGATGAAAACAGAGATGATGGCAGGCGGTGCTTCATTGGCACCTAGACGAAAATCATTGCTGGCTGAAGCAATGGAAGCTCTTAAAAGATCTGCATAATCATGAACCGCCTTGATGGTGTTCACGAAAAAAGCAAGGAACATCAAATTAGTCTTTGGTGTTTTGCCGGGGGCCAAAAGGTTAACGCCGGTATCGGTAGCCATGCTCCAGTTGTTGTGTTTCCCACTACCGTTAATTCCGGCAAAAGGCTTTTCATGTAGCAACACTCTTAATTTATGACGAGCCGCTACACGGGTCATGATATCCATTAAGAGTGTATTGTGATCAACAGCAAGATTCACTTCTTCGAAGATTGGCGCACACTCAAATTGTGCAGGCGCCACTTCATTATGACGTGTCCGCAATGGAATCCCTAATCTGTAGGCCTCGGTTTCATAATCCTTCATAAAAGCATATACTCTTTCAGGAATAGAACCGAAGTAATGGTCTTCCAGTTGTTGCCCTTTTGCCGGCGCATGACCAAAAACAGTTCTGCCACTCAATACCAGGTCAGGACGTGCATTGAACAAACCTTCATCTACAACAAAATATTCCTGCTCCCAGCCCAATGTTGCTGTAACCCTTTCTACATTTCTATCAAAATAATTGCATACATCTACAGCCGCATGGTTCAAGGCTTCCAAAGCTTTCAATAATGGTGC
>JAICTW010000178.1 GCA_025936195.1 Flavisolibacter sp. | reverse complement strand
TTGGAGGAAACCATGGGTGCTTTGGATTTAATGGTCCGGCAGGGAAAGGCTTTGTATGTTGGCATTTCCAGTTATTCTCCCGAAGAAACACAAAAAGCAATTGACGTGTTGAAATCTTTAGGAACTCCTTTGTTGATTCATCAACCCAAATATTCCATGCTCGTTCGCTGGGTGGAGGATGGCTTGCTGGATGTGCTTGAAAAAAACGGAGTAGGTTGTATTGCTTTTTCTTCTTTGGCGCAGGGCATTCTTACCAATAAATATTTGAATGGAATTCCTGCTGACTCAAGAGCTGCCAGTGCAAGAGGCAACGGCGCTTTAGAACAGAATGGATTGACCGAAGCTATACTAAACACAGTCCGTCAATTGAATGAAATGGCTCAGCAACGCGGACAAAGCATGGCGCAAATGGCTTTAGCCTGGGTGTTAAAAGATTTGCGCATGACATCATTGATCATTGGCGCCAGCAAACCGGAACAGGTAACAGATTCCATTCAATGTTTGAAGAACTATAGCTTCACCGGTGATGAACTGAATGCCATCGAAAAAATCTTACACGAACCCATTGAACAATGAAACGTATTCTACTTTTCTCGTTGATTTTTCTATTTCTTTTTTGTTCCAAATCAAATGCTCAGATCTCAGTAAGGACAACCCGTTTTCAATCCATTGGCGGCCTGGTGGGTTGGGGAAACAGTTTCAGTAAGAACACTGATTACCAGGTCTATTACCTTGTTGGCGATTATTCGAAATCTTTCAAGGTACCGAAGAAAAAAGATTTTGCAGCCTGGTATGCCGAGCCCCAGTTCAATTTTGTAAAAGCAGCCAGTACTCCAAAGGGAAGCATTGATTACGAATTTGGTTTGAATCTGGGCATCCGCAATTATGTAAAGATCAATGATGGATTTTATTTTTACCAGATGCTTGGTTCGGGACCACATTATATTTCTGCAGAAGTAGGAAGGCAGGCCAATGGTTTTATCTTCTCCGATAATCTGGCGCTTGGAATCTTTCTGCAGTTGAACCAAAAAGGTCTTTTCCTGAATTTTCAATATGTGCAGCGACATATTTCCAATGCCAATTTAAAATCGCCAAACGGCGGTGTTAATTCATACAATTTTGTGATCGGGCTTTCACGACTGAAGTGACCGGAGTACACGCAGCGGTTTCTTCAATAATGGCCAATAAAATTTTTGGCCTTTGTTTTGCCGAAAAAATGTAGATTTAAACATTACTAACGACAAAAATTTAATTATATGGCAGACGTTCAGCTTACTGCTTACAATGTAAAAACAAAGGAAAAAAATGTTCCTATACAGGACGCAGTCATCACCAAAACAGCAAAAGGAGCTTATATGGTTCAGGGTAACGATGGTAAGGGAAACAAGCTTACTACTTTGTGCAACGAAGAAAAGGCAATGGCTGCCATTAATGCCGGGATTGCCAAAAAAGGCTGGTAAACAACGCATTTCTCAATAAAAAGCTGTCCATCACCGGACAGCTTTTGTCTTTATCGAATCAGCTTTAACTCATTGCTTGTACAATTTGAATGTTTGCTTCTTTCCTGCCGCATCAATTTGCAGCAAATACACTCCGTTTGCATTCGTCACCAGATCAACGTTCAGCTTTTGTAAAAATCCATTGGCTGTTCTGTGGTATTCTTTTATAAGGCTGCCTTTGGCATCAATAACTCTGGCAAAAATTTCCTCATTATTGTTTAGCTGATACACAAGACTAAACAGGCCCTTGGAAGGATTTGGATAGATCTGCCATGCAACAGGCTGGTTAAATACTACTGCACGAACAGGAGCATAGCTAAAACTTCCATCCTTATTCACAATCTTCAGGCGATAATATCTTGATCCAAATTTATCTGCTTCTTTATCGGTAAATGTATAAGAGCGGGAACTCGTACTATTTCCCAAGCTGGGCACTTCTCCTATTTTCACAAATTGACCTGCTTGCAATGCGGCATCTCCTCGGGCCAGTTCAATTTCATAACGGGTAACGTCCATTTCAGTTCCTATCGTCCATTTTAGAAGCACATCATCGCCAACTGTTTTTTGTGCAGTAAACTCCATCAGCTTAACAGGTAAAGGTATGCTTCGGGTGGTACCTCCGTTGCTCAACCAGAATTCCGAAAAGTCTTTCACCTTAAATTCGGCATAATAGCCTTTATCAAAAGGGACCTTAACTGCTTTGTCAGAAGCAATAAATTTCCAAAGACCCTGTTGGTCATCACCAATACTCCCGTTCTCAAAACTTTTATCAGGATCAGAATATTTTGAAATACCTAATTCATAAGCGCTGGCTGGTTTAGCGCAACTGACACAACCCGTAGCGTTGATCAAGTTGTTGGCTTCACCATCAAGAAAATAAAAACGTACAGTAACTGAATCAGAAGGATTGGCAGCAGGTTTAATGGTGATATTTCTGTCGAGATAATATTGAGAAGAGGTGGACCGAACAGCACCTGTATTCAGGTAAGCCTGCACGTCCGTTGTTCCCATATTTTCATTATTCGGCTGTATGGATGCGATCAGTTTTCCACCGTTCGTAAAATCAATCCAATTATTTCCCGATACGGTTTGTGTTACAGGACTGCCCATAGTAACTCCATCGTAAATACCATTAGTGTTGTCATAAATATGAATATCATCAACAGCAATTCCTTCCTTGTTCACTGCCGGATCGGAAGCCATTACAAAGCGAAGACGCAAATAGCTCAATCCTATTGGTAACGGAATAGTGGCTACATGCCAGCGGGTAAAATCCGAAATGCTCCACAAATCACTGCCTGCTTTGTTATACCAGTTCGTTCCCTGGCCATTTGCTCCCAACTTATTCCACGTAATTCCATCGGCTGAATATTCCACCCATGCACCATCGCAAAGCTGTGCTCCGCAATCCTCAAGATCTAAGGCTAAACTGAAACTAAGAGTCGGACTGGTCATTCCTGTCAAATTAAAACAAGGTGAATACAAGTATGATAATTCAAGATCATTATAGTTTCCCTGCAATCCTGTTTTCCATGCTTTAGCTCCGCTGGCGGCGCTATTGATTTTTGTTGATGCAGGTGTTCCGTATTCCCAACTTGTGTTTTTCCCATCGGCATACCAGTTACCGCTACCTACTTCGAAATTTTCCAGGTAAGGAAAGGAAGTAATGACAGGTGAATTGATCACTGTTGTTGTAGCGGTATCATTATCACGGAAACTATCATTGTTTAAATCAACAATGGTTTGTATGGTATACGTATTGAAAGCAGAGAGATCTGCCGGAGTAACAAAATTGTATTGAGTAGAAGTATTAGCTGCAACCGAAGGAATGGTCTCACTAATCCAGCTTCCGTTATTGATGCGATACATCACCGGAATATTGTTAATGATTGTATTGGTGCTGTTCCGGACAGTTACTTGTATAGTGGTATTATTGCTTAATCCGCAACTTGCTTTTACAGGAGCATCAATGCTTAACATCTGCATATCGTTGAACACTTCATACATGCGAATATCATCAAAGGAATATCCATTTGCATTTTCTTTATCGGTGGCAGCGATTACACCCAACTGTCCCCAACGCACCTGAAAGCTCGGACTAAAGCTTTGTCCGTTTGCAGCTAATAAATGCGCCACTTCAATACTGGATGATTTTTTATAAATGCCTGGGACGTTTTCATTATCGTCAAGGTTATAAACTTCTATCCATGGCTGTGTATCATTTCCACGAATCCAAACTCTGTTATTGGCATCAGGAAACTGGCCATGATTATTGAATTGAAAATCCAAACGAATATCGTTTGTGTTCACATTGTAATTGGTAAGATTAAATGTACCTGTCAGATAGTTGGTATTACCAGAAGGATAATAAGCGTTTGCATCCAGTGTCAATGCTTTTGTTCCTGAATAGGCAATTCCTGAGTTAACAAAAGTTCTTAATCGTCCATAAGTTGTTGTTCTTGAAAAATCATAACGTTCCAATCCGTCTAAAGCAACCGTATCTTTTTCGTAAGTAGCTGTAGCGGCTGTTTCAATATCATCAACAAAAGTGGAAGTAAGATTCAGGGGCTGATTATCTGCATGGCGAACCAATACGACGGCAGAATCGTTGGTAGCCACCGGATCGGGAGTGGTGTTTTTAACTACCACGGCAAGATTGTAATCACCAGCAGCAGAAAGATCAGCGGTTGTTGCAAATGTATAGGTGTAGCTTGCTCCGGCAGCAATGGTTGTTGCTACATTTTCGGTAACGAAGGCGGCACCGTTAATTGAATATTTCAGATCAAAATTGCTGACGGGAGCATCGTCTAAATTTTTAACACGAACCGTGATTGCAGTAGTGGAACTTAATTGTGTTGAGGTAAATTTTCTTCCTGATGTGGGTGAAACTATAGCATCTATTTTTAAATCATTGTCGGAGATAGTGCCGCTGCAACTTCCATTATTTGGCTGTCGGGAAATGGCCACGGCTCTTCTTCCGGGCTTTCCATTTATCCTTGCCCGGGCAGTTACCCAGTAAACAGAATCTTTTGATAATCCACTAAAAGTATAAGAAGTGCCTGTAGTAGTAGCAATAGATTTCATAGCATCGCCTCGCAACATCATTACTTCATAATCTGTCGCGCCGGTTACTGCAGTCCAGTTTATGTTGACATATCCTTCGCACTGCGTAGCAGAAAGAGAAACAGTTGGCTGGCCCAGGATCGTGAACGGATTGCTGGTTGTGCTTTCTCCTGTGCCCTCTTTTGTAATACGGACCAATGCCTGGCTTGTGGCAACACCAGCCGGTACAAACCATGAGTAAGCTGCCGGGTTGATGTTGATACCTGTGGCGATGGTATTCCATGTACTTCCTCCGTCGGTCGAAAGCTCAATAGTCAGAGTGCCTGATGAAAAACCGGAAACATCCCAACTGATCTTGGTGGGATCCGAATCGGACACCAATGCTTCACCTCCGGCCGGAGCAGTAATTTTTAATTGAACCGGAACCGCATCATACACTAAAAAATATTCCTGGGACGGATTTTCAGTAATGGCTGTGCCTTTTACTGTAAGTGAATAATTCCCGGCAGCAGGATTGTTGATTACTACCTGTTCCATATTGTTCAAATGATCTGCGCCGGTAATTGCCAGCTCATTTAGATTAGCGTTAGCGGTGTCTAAAATCAGCGGGAGGGTTGTTGACGAGCCATCACTCACTTCCAGGTCAAGATCATTCACCAGGGTTTTAGCGCTAAGCGGTGATGCCGCGGGATCGTTCCAATATAGCATCACTTTTAGCTGGGCTGTATTTGCCGGAACGGAAATGGTCTGTGTATTGGTTGAACCTTGTGTGCTGCTGCCAATGAAATAATGATTGTTCTCCATCATGTCCACACTGCGCAATAAGTTCATCCATCCAAAACCGTAATTAAAATCCGGTCCTGCATTTCCCCTGTCCGATGCACCATTGCAAAGCAAAGCTTTCAACAAACCGTTTTTGGGATTGGCACCTCCGTTTAACTGGCGATAGCGTTGACACAATAAGGCTAATCCACCTGCTACTGCAGGAGCAGCCATACTCGTCCCCTGATCATAGAAGTAAGAGTTGGAAGGCCCATCTGATAAAACAACCCGGCCCATGGCCATAATATCGGGTTTTATTCTTCCATCCTTAACAGGTCCGCGACTTGAAAAAGAAGCAATCAATCCCGTATCGTTAGTAGCTCCTACAGAAATCACATTTTTAGCCGATTGATATCCACCTAAAACTGTGTGATAGAAAGACTGGAACGGTGAACAGGAAGACTCCCCGCTGTTTCCGGCAGCAAAAACATTGGTAAGATTGGGAAGGTCAATTGCCATTTGGTCCAACAACCTTGAATAAAGATCATAAGTGCCATGATAATCACATACAATATTGTCGCCGTAGGAGTTATTGGTAACAATCATTCCGTAATCGCTCACATAAGCTGGTGCATTCAGAATAATTCCATTGTAGGACTGGCTAACAATAGTGGCTTTGGGTGCATAGCCCCGGTATTTTTCATTGAGGTTGCCGGCGCCTGCTAAAGTTCCGGTAGTATGATAGCCATGTCCTTCAGTGAGAAGTTGTGCTGCACGGTTAATCAGTCTTCCGTTAAAATCAACATTCGTTTGAACATCAGCATTGTCACCTATGCCTACAACAATACCTTCGCCATTCAACCCTTTAC
>JAICTW010000174.1 GCA_025936195.1 Flavisolibacter sp. | reverse complement strand
CTTCTACTTGTGTATTGCCTTTCTGCTGACCATTGTTGATCTGATTGTATGATTGTACATCAACATCTATTTGCAAACCTTCTACATATTTGGCAGATAATTTATTGAGTTCATTGCTCATCATTCTATTACAGTTACACCTGTCAAAGGACTTGATTTGGCAGTGGGTGAGTCAATGATTTACACGGATAAACTAAACTTTGCTTATTTAATACCGATCAATTTTTTTAAAATTTACGATCAACTGAACAGCCGGTATAATATCCAGGCCGGCGATAATTCGCAGTTCTTCGGACTAATAAGTTCCAGAAATCAAATTAAGAACACACATCTTTATGCACAGGTATTTATTGACGAGATCAGGGCGTCAAAAGTTTTTAATAAAACAGAAAAGAGAAATCAATTGGGTTATACTTTGGGCATCAATCGTACAGATATTTTTCTGAACGATCTAACTGCAGGAGTTGAATATTCAAGGATCAATCCATTTGTATATAATAATCTGATCCCGCAGGAAACATACGAAAATCAATCTTTTTATTTAGGCGATTGGATGGGCAATAATGCCGACAGATGGTATGTGTTTGCTCAATATGAGCCTTTACCAAAACTAAGGATCAAACTGTGGTATCAAAAAATCAGAAAAGGAGCAAGCGGAACTTTAGATCAGCAATATTATCAGATGCCTCAGCCCGGTTTTTTATTTAAGAAATTATTTGATTATAAGGAGACAGCTTTTTCCGTCAGATATGAATTCATAAACAGGTTGGTTGTATTTACAGAACTGAATGGTATCAATATCGATTATACCAACGCCTCTTCAACTAAAGATAGAAGTGTGCGATTTGGTGTTAGTTATGGATTATAAATTGCTGATGCGAAATTTATTTCTTTCCGGTTGCTGCCCATAATATTCCTGCATACAAATGGTTCAGAAATGCTTCGTTGCTAAAGTTGGTGGGCAAATGGCCAAGTGCTGTGTAAAATGATCGTCCACCATCGTAATTATGATACCATGACACCGGATGAAACTTCCCCATGCCTTCTCCTTTTTTGGCGCCCCAGTCGGCCTTGGCATTATAACTGTTTTCATCCACAGCAAGTATGTAATGAAGGTCGTTTACTTTTTCTTCACCGAACTGGTACCATTCATCCGTCCACAATTTTCCCTGTCCAAATTCCAACAATCCCGGAAATGAAGCATCCAATACCTGCAGCTTCGCCGTTTGAACAACAGGATGGATATAAAACATTCTGCCTACAAGTTTGGTGTACCAATCCCAATCATATTCCGTATCTGATGCACTGTGAATGCCAACAAATCCTTTTCCCGATTCAATAAAGCGTTCCATTACTTTTTGTTGTTCGGGATTTAAAATGTCTCCTGTTGTGTTTAAGAAAATGATCACCTGGAATTTTTTCAAAAAGGAATCGGTGAAGCTTTTCGGATCCTGAAATATTTCGGCATCAAAGAAATTGCGTGTAGCCATTTCTTCTAATGCAACAACGCCATAGTGCAGTGACTCATGATGCCATCCATTGGTTGTGGTTACGATCAGAGCTTTGAATTGTTTTTGTTGCGCTGAAGAGAATAAAGAGCCGTGCATAATAAACAGTATAAAAAATAGTTTGGAAGGTTTCATTGAATGATGACTTATCGGATGAAGTTAAGGAATTCAGATTGAAGAATTGCTTTCATTTGTAGAGTAGCATTATTAGGAGAGCGCCTTTGTTCTTTCCAACAACAAAACCAATGCAATTCCCAAAGTGTAGGCTATCATATCAATCCACTCAAACAAATTGCCCATTATAATGTTTGCAGCTTTTGAGTTTTGAAGTTCTAACAGGTGTAGTATATCTACATATTGAAGAAACTCTATCAGGTAAGCAAAAATCAATACTGCTATTGCGGCAGGTATAACCGGGATGTTGAAGAAAGACCGGGCAAAGCAGTAAAGAAGAATTACAACAAGTAAATCGCCAATGTATGGCCGTATGATGCGATCGTGTAAGAACAAAGCAATCAGCACTTCCACAATAAGAAGAAGAACAGTGAAAAGAAAATATTTTTTTCGAAATGTAAACATCGTTTGGTCAGCAGCTCTAAAATAAATATAAAGAGTAAGATGTTGTCCTTGTTTACAACTCTTTCGCATCATAAACGATGATCCAAAAAGATAAGGTAGAAAATTGCAAGAGACAATGATAGCTTTAAGAAACTTATGGGTTTGACCGAAAGAAAAAGAAAAGTAAAGAAGGAAAGTGTAAAGATTGATTTTGCTCTTACATTTATTGTCACAACTATTCATTTATTAAGAGTTCTGCTATGAATCATCCACTGTGGGGAATTGATCTTGGAGGCACTAAGATTGAAGGCGTTATTTTGCAACCTGAAGAGATCTCAACACCGATTGTTCGCATGCGGATAGAAACGGAATCTTTCAACGGATATGAACATGTCATTAACCAGATCGGGAGTCTTGTAGACAAAATGAAAGGAGAATCAGGTCTTCAGCCAACAAAAATTGGCTTTGGAACGCCAGGCGTTTTGGATCCTATTCTTCAAACCATGAAGAATTGTAACTCCACTGCATTGAACGGAAGGCCTTTGAAAAAAGATCTCGAAGAAAGATTGAAGGCAACTGTTGTGCTGGCGAATGATGCCAATTGTTTTGCCCTGGCCGAAACCCGGTGGGGGATTGTAAAAGAAAAATATCCTGAAGCACAGGTGGTATTTGGTATCATCATGGGAACAGGAGTGGGCGCCGGAATTGTTATTAATGATCGTGTATGGAATGGCAGGCACGGAATAGCAGGGGAGTGGGGACATAATTTTTTGGATGAAAGCGGAGGTAACTGTTACTGTGGTAAAACCGGTTGTGTAGAAACCGTGATCTCTGGTCCTGCCACCGAACGTTATTATGAAAAGCTTACCGGCGAGAAATTACAATTGAAAGAAATCGGTAAAAGGTATAAGGAAGACGATAAAGCTGCAAAGCAAACCATTGAACGTTTATGCAATTTTTTTGGAAGGGCTGTTTCGGTGGTCGTTGATATTTTAGATCCTGATGTAATTGTGGTTGGCGGGGGCGTAGGCAATATTGATGTTTTGTATTCAGCCGGCGTAGAGGCTTTGAAAAAATACATTTTCAACAATCGTGTGGATGTTCCTATATTAAAACCTGTATTGGGAGACAGCGCTGGTGTATTTGGTGCAGCGGCCTTGGTAGAATAATTGCATTGCTAGCCGTTCAAAATGCATTTAAATGAAAACAGTTTTTTTGTTGATTTTAATAAGCGTCCTTTTTGCCTGCAATAACAGCGGCAATACCACTACAAAAATATCTCCCGATTCAGGAGGTTCCGGTAATACACCCGGAATTGAAAATGTAAATGGAAACATTCCCGATACCAGTGCCGGTATCAAATTAAACAAACCATTGCCCAAAGATTCTTCCCGCCTTAACGATTCCACACATCAGTGATCAGATGCGGAAATTTTTGAGGTAATCGGCATCGGCTTTGGCTGCAGCCAACGGTGTTGTATTCTCGTAGGCTTCCTGTTCTACAATATAATATTCCATCCCTTTTTTGCCGCCTTCTTTCAGTATACTTTTGAAGTCAATGCTCCCGGTTCCCAAATCAACGGAGGCATCCCGTTGTGATAATGGCGCACCCTTCTTGCGATCTTTGATATGGCAAAGCTTGAAACGTCCGGGATATTTATCAATCCATGCAATGGGATCCTGTCCGGCCGTAACCACCCAGTAAATATCCATTTCAAAATCCACCAGGTTTTTATCAGTGTTCTGCATCAATATATCCTGCGGTAACTGTCCGTCCACCGGAGTAAATCCATAATCATGATTGTGATAGCCAAACCTGATTCCATTCTTCTTGCAGGTTTCTCCACGTTGATTAAATGTTTCCGCAAATTTTTTAAAATCATCTGCCTTCTTTTGCGGGCCGAGATAAGGACAGATCAAATACTTCATCCCGATCTCCGCCGCTTCAGCGGCTTTGCGGTCAAAATCTTTATTGATATCGCAATGGCTGGAAACGATCTTCATTCCCAGATCATCCATCAGCTTTTTGAATTCGGTATTTGTCATGCCCCAGAAAATTCCCTGCTTTCCTTCGAAACTTTCTATCTGCTTATAGCCGAAGGAAGCCACCTGCGTTAAAACGTCTTTGGGATTGTTCGGAAGTACATCACGTAAGGTGTATAACTGCAAACCAAAATTGTCTCTTACATCTTTCGAAATGGAGGACGATTTACATCCGGGCAAATAACTGCTCAACATCATGCCTGTAGCGGCTACTGCAGTCGTTTTTAAAAATTCTCTTCTTTTGATTTCCATGTTGAAGGTTTTGTTGGTTATACAATTAGTTTATCGCCTTTTTTATAAGGAACACATCCATCATAACGTCCCGGAACAGGAAGATAGCGTACAGCTTTTGTCATTCCTGGTTCTGAAGTAAAGAAGCCGAGCATGGTCAGTTGCTTCATCATCGTAAAATAGTGTGGCGACATGTGCTGCCCTACATAATTCAGATTGCCCTTTGCATTTTCATCTTTTTCCTTTTGATTTTCTTTGCTGTTGAAAGCACTCACTTTCTTCTGATACTCTTTGGCTTCCTTGTCCATATCAACCAGGAGATCATGTCTTTGCTGCGGAGAAAGTTTCATGAATTTATTGCTATACTTTTTATCGGCAGCATCGTTTAATTTATCCATGCCCTCACGAAATACTTTCTGATCTCCTTCTTCATAACAATCGTTTACCATTACGGTCATGAACTGTCCTACGTTTACATCTTTTGCACCAGGAGTAGAGGTTCGGGGCAAAATGGTTTCTCCAATTTCGTTCAGATAAGCAATATCATCTGCGCTCCATTCATGAATGCTTCCGGTTTTGCTTTTGCACCCCGTAATAAAAGCGTCGGCACCTATTACAGCACCTCCCAAAAGAATGCTGATGTATTTAACGGCTTCCCTGCGATCCATATTTAAGAGTTTAAAAGTTTAAAGTTTGTAAGATGGAATGTTTAAAATTTTAAAGTCGATGTGAATTGTTTTAAAGTTTTCTTTTGTTTTGATGTTCATTGCTGTGATGAATCTTTGTATGAGCCGGTATGCATTAATGCCCCCATCCGACTTCCCCAACCTGAGGAAGGTCACCATCTACACAGCCCTCGCTCTACTATTTTCAACCATTCATTCATTATAAGAGTTGTTAGGCACGCAGAGAACGCGGAGAATTTTCGCAAAGAACACAGAGAGTTTTCTCCATTGCGATCTTTGCGTCTTCTTTGCTCTCTTTGCGGTGCCGAAGTACTTCGCACAAGTGACTGTTGAATATTGTAATGATACTTACACAATGCTCAATAGACTTGTTGAAGTACAAGTGAGTGATGGCGCCTGGCGCGCCACAGGCTACAAGCAGAGATGAACGTAGCAATGCAGCTAAGTACAAAATCCTTCAACGCTATTTAAAAGAACTATTTCAAACAAAATAAGATACCTCAATAAAAATCATCAACAAAAAATAACAGCTAAAGAGCTATTCAAAACGAGTAAAACTATTTGATCTATTCAATATCCCAATATCCTATTATCTCAATATCTCAATCACACATTCAAACTATATCCTTCTCTATATGTTCTTTTGATAAACTGGTTCACATCATCAACATTGGTTACTCTCATATTGTCGTTATCCCAAACCAGCTTCACGTAACGTGCAGGATAATCAAATCCTTTTCCGTCGGCTTTTGGCTTGCGAATATCAAATCCACGAACAGCAAGATTAGCCATCAGCAATGCTTCTGTTACGGGTCCTGCAATTTCAAAAGGTGAACTTACCGGCATGTTGCCGTATCCTGCAATGCAGGCATTCACCCACTGTGCATAGTGGCCTTCAGCACCGCCGGGTACACGCGGATACCTTTGCTTTACATGAACTTCACTGGTCCTTGATGTTGGTAACAATTGCGGATTGGCGCCATAGGTCCCGCACATCATATTTCCTTTGCTTCCGATGAAATAAGTTCCGTTTCCACCATCGCCAAACACTTCGTTCGCTCCTAACTCTTCCGGACGTTCCGGCTGAATGCCGCCATCCATCCAGTGCAGGGTTACTTCATGTTTGGTTTTATCTGTTTTAGGAAACGTCATGGTAACATGGCTTGAAGGAGGACAGCTTTCCGGAAAATAGCCACGTTTGAATTCATCTACGTACACACTTCCCACACTTGCCTGAACGTCTTTTACATATTTCAAATTCAGAACACGGAATGCCGGCTCAATAATAT